>JACQQB010000136.1 GCA_016207225.1 Microcaldota archaeon
CTATGCGGCTCATTGAAAGAGGCATTGGATGAGCTTAAGAGCGACTCCAACTTCCTGAAAGGGATATTCAGCAATGACATAATTGAGGAATATTCTGCATTGAAAGAAAAAGAATTCATAGAAAACTCAATGAGGCCAACACCATATGAATTCAAGCTATACCTAAATGCTTGAAGCCTCTTCTTTTTCTTTTTTTATTTTTTATGTTCCCTAGCTTGACCATAAGGAATTTAAACAACTTTTGACATATCCTCAACATGGCAGGAACAATATCCGACTTATTACCACTTCGTGTTTCTATTGATTCTGCCGAGAGTCGTGGATCCGCACATGTCAAAACATTGCCTAAAGATAAACTTGTTGAAATGAATGTGGAATTTATACTCCTACACAAGGAGCTTATACTTCTGGCGGAATGTACTTCATCGGAGGTTCCAACTCCCCCAACTCAGCTCCTGGAATCGCATCTGGTCATTACCTAGTTCTATATAAAATAAACAGCTGGGAAAGTAATCCGAGAGCAAGAGGCTCAACATTGGAAAATGTCCGCTCTATTAAACCTTGTTTTGTTTCAATAAGCGCACGTGAATATGAAGCTCTGCGTGATATAATCTCAAACCCCACCCCCGAAAATGTTGAAAGAGCAAGAAAGAGAGTAGAGATAATCCTAAACGAAGTTTTAAACCAACCAAACCATCAACGATCTGTAACCCCTTTTGGTGTGTTTGATATGAGGCTCCCACCGCAAAAAAATTACTCCCGTATGCTTTCTGATTTTCTAAATCCTCCTCCAAAAACTAGGGAAGTTATACCACCGAGGCATTAACTAAAAAGTGGGCCCGCCCGGGTTTTCGTTTATCCATATCGAACCGGGGGTCTTCACCGTGTAAGGGCTCCGCAATTAGCTTAAAGCCAATTCTGACGTCTTACCATTCGACCACGGGCCCAGAATTAAGGGCATGTGAGCATAATTGTAACCAACAAAAAAATAAATAACATTCCTATTGCTTCAGCCTACTTCCTTCTCATCCCCTTTCTTCCTTTTAGAAATAAAATCACTCATGCTAGCATGCCACCAGCTCGAGTATTTCTCGCTTACCTGTTCCTCTATCGTCTTTCCCCTCTCTATTGCTTGTTTTATGTGCTTTGCTTCTATGAATTGGGTATCCTCCAGGACAGCCAAATCCCCTGCCAGTTTGATTATTCCACTCAAATCCCTTAACCTTAGCGTTAAGCCTGTCGAATTGTCTATCAACTTGGCCCTTATTCTAGCCTCTTCTAAAAGTAATTGGATAGCTTCTGCATTCGCATGCGGTATTTTGGCATCCTTCCTGATCTCCTGGGCAATAAACTGGACAAGCTTGGACCTGTTGTCCTCAGTATCGTCCATAACTGTGGCGATCAATACTTCATAGCCATTTCCCATTATCCTGGACCTTAATGGCGGGAGGACATGCTGCACATCATTTATGTTAAGCGCTCCGACAAAGATGAAATCGCAGGGGACATTCTCAACTTTTACTGCTGCTCCACTGCTTGTAGCATTTCTCCCAACTATCGCGGACTTCTTTTCCTGCAGCGCTGTTAAAACATAACTTTGCAGGTGCCTTAAAGTTGCTAACTCATCTATGAACAAAACTCCTTCATGCGCTTCATGAATTGCTCCTGGCATTACTCTTAAGTATGGCTGAACACCTATCTCCGGGTGACCTCCATATGGATCATGCCTAACGTCTCCCAGCAATTCTGTTTCACTCGCACCTGTGGCTTGAATGAACCCGTTTCTTTCCAACGGGACCAGTATCTTCCTTGGCCTTTTTCTCTCTGATTTTTCCATATGCTTCAAGGTTTTTTGGTCAAAAAACCTGATCTTTCCACCTTCAGTCCTTTCGTAAACCACTATTTCCTCTCTCCCATCTGTATGGGTGAAGGTTGTGTGCACCCTATCCTCTCTCCCTTCACTTGAAAAGCCTAAGACCAAATCATCGAATGGAGAATAGCTGGGCTTGAATTTATCCGCCCCGCAAACCGGGCAAGTTGGCGTGCTAAAATTACTCATCGCAGAGCATCTTCTGCACCTAAATCCCAGTCTCTCGGCAACAAAGAAAGGAACTTCAACAGGTTCCAAAAGTTTACCTTCAGTCCTGACATACTTCTCCTTGTTTATGTCCTCCTTTGTTCTGACCTCGACCATTGGCCTTTCTGGATTTTCTGGGTTGTGCAAAATCGAAATTTCCTGCATCGGCTTTGGTATCAAACTAGCAATTGCCTGTGCAAGCATTGACTTTCCTGTTCCTGGAGGACCTACTAAAAGAAGGTTTCGTTTCTGCTTTGCCACAACTCTCGCTATCTTAACCACTTCCTCCTGGCCTATGATCATTGACAGCGGATCTCTTGGAATCGGGACTTCTGCAGTAGAGCTGTAGTCCATGTTATGATTTGAGATGTTTGTGCTTAAATAGTTTTCCGAGAAATCTAAAATTGAGTGAAACCATGCTGCATGTTTACATAACTTTTCCAACAAATGAAGAAGCAAAAAAATTAGGAAGAATTTTAATTAAGGAAAAATTGGCAAAATGCATAAACATCCACAAGATTTTTTCAATTTATCCCTGGAAAGGCAGGCTATGTGAGGAGGATGAATTTGTGATGCTTGCTAAAACCAGTGAAAGAAAATACAAAAAACTTGAAAAAAGAATTAAGGAACTTCACTCATATGAACTGCCCCCCATTGTTGCGATTAAAGTTGAAAAAGGGCACAGGAAATTCATATCTTGGGTTGAAGATGTCTGATTGTCGTACGCATAGTTATTTAAAATTACTTTAATATGAAGTAAAGCCATGAAAGCATTCGTTTTATGTGGTGGAAAAGGAACAAGACTTTTGCCCTATACATATTCACTGCCAAAGGCAATGTTGCCACTGGGGAAAAAACCAATTTTAGAATTTGTCCTGAACAACCTAAAATCCCATGGCATAACTGAGGTTATACTGACTGTAGGCTATCTAAAAGAACAGATAAAAAAATATTTCGGGGACGGGAGTAAGTTCGGAGTTAAAATCACCTATCTTGAAGAAGAAAGGGCACTGAACACAGCAGGCTCGGTCTTGCCAGGAAAAGATCTGGTAAAAGAAACCTTCCTTGTTCTTATGGGTGACCACCTAACCACTGTTAACCTGAAAAAAATGGTCGATTTTCATAAATCCAAAAAAGCAATAGCCACAATAGGCTTGAAGAGGCAAGGCTTACCATTAGAGTTTGGTATAGCCAAGACAGATAAGACTGAAAGAGTCGTATCATTTGAAGAAAAGCCAATAGTCGAAACCCTGGTGAATGCAGGTATCTATATATTTGAACCAGAAGTTTTCAATTACATAAAATTCGGTGCTGATTTTGCAATGGATGTTTTTCCTGAAATGCTGGCAGGGAAGGCTCCAATATATGGCTATATGTTTGATGATTACTGGCTGGATATCGGTAGAATAAACGATTACGAAAGGATAAACCAGCTGATAAGCATACTTGACCTAATAGTTTCAAGCAAGAGGTAGTTATCTCGTTTCTGCCATTATTACGATGTCTGCAGTATTCTTAAGTGCAATGCTAAAGCCTGGTTCTGCACCCACAACTATGGTTTCTTTGCCAAGTTCCTTGGCCTTGACTAAAACAGGTCTAAAGTCAACATCCCTTGTCATCAGGACAATTATGTGGATGGCAGGGTTAAAGACTTGCTGCATTGCCTCCACTGCCATTGTAACGTCAACATCTCCAGTTGTGATTATCGGTTCGTAACCCTGGTTTGTCATCGCTTCTATGAGCTTGTCTGAAGCATACTGGTCCAAAAATATCTTGCAAACTTTTATTTTCCCATATTTTACCAGCTTTCTCTTTACCCCTTCCAAGTCTACATTTATGTCTTTTCTAATAACATTTGGTCCGTCCACTAAGAAAGCCATGTTTTTTTCTTCTTTCTTCTTCAGCATAGACTTTATTTTTTCAAACATGCTACAACTTTAGACTGAAAAACTTAATAGCATTCTCTCTTGTTCTCTCTGCGACTTCCCCTACACTTACTCCCTTTGCCTTCGCTATCATCTCTGCTGATTTGGCAACATCCAAAGGTTCTCTGCCTATTGCAGGAGCGTCGGTTTCGGTGACAAGGAAACTTAAATCCACGGCCTTTATCACTTTCTTCCTGTTTTTTGAAGGTATCGGCGGTATTGAAATAACATAGTTATTCTCAACTGCAGTCTTTGCAACTTTTTCATCACCAGCAAAACAGTGGAGCATTGCTTTTTTGATTTTTTTATCAACCAATGTCTGAATCATCTCTTCATGCGAATCTCTTGAATGGATGACGACTGGCAGATTCATTTCTAAAGCCAAATCCAGGAATGCGTTGAAAGTCTTCCTCTGCAATTCCTTCTCCACTTCAGTCTTTGCCCAGTGATAGTCCAAGCCAATCTCGCCTATTGCCAGCACATCCGGGTTCTGCCTGACCAGCCGGATATCTTCCTCAATATTCTCCTGTACCATCGCTTTCTGTGGAGACAGGCCAATAACAGGATAAACATAGCCCCTGTAC
>JACQQB010000135.1 GCA_016207225.1 Microcaldota archaeon
ATCCGTTATATTTTTTGCTCATACCGGCAGGCTTACGGTTGACCTGCTATTATTTCCATGGGTGGCTGGAAGAGAGACTGTTGAGGCCTCTGCTGAGTTTATTTTCCAATCCAAAAGATTTGCTTAGCTATGATTTTTTGAAAGGCTTTAGCTTGGATAGGTTGCACAGGTATTTTGTAATTTTGTCAATACCCCTGCTGCTAATCCATGTTTCAATAACCCTTTACCATACGATAGCGCCTGTTTCTTCCTGGATACAGCTGAATTCATTGGAGAACTTTAGTTATGTGGCTAAGTTTACCCTAAATCCGAGTATATGGTCATTCAAGTTTACGCTTTTTAACTTAAGCGAGTGGCTGGATTCGATAATGCTTTTTCTTTATGTTGGCTCTTGTCATGTAGTAAGGTATTCTTGTGGTAGTGGAGAAAAGTGTATTTCGTGCAATAAGCAGAAGATTCTTTCAGCCCATACTAAGCTAAACAGATTTCATGACAGGTTCTTTTGGGCAAGCATAGTGACAGTCAGTATCCACACCGCTTTTGTAATAGCAGTCAATACAGGCATTGTTGGAATTTAGGAGGCGTTTGTTTGAAAGTCGAATATCAAACATATGAATATGATGGCATAATCATTGGCGGTGGCGGTGCAGGGTTAAAAGCTGCGATTGAGGCTAAGAAGGAAGGTGCCAAGGTAGCTGTTGTGATGAAGTGCCTCCTGGGAAAAGCACATACAGTAATGGCTGAAGGGGGCATGTCAGCAGTCATTTTGCCAAACGACAGCCCGGAGAAACATTTTGTAGATACTATCATTGGTGGCTATGGGATAAACGACTGGGAAAAAGTATGGAAGATGGTCAATAAAGGAAAGGAAGTTCTGCTTTATTTGGAATCCAAGGGGGCCATATTCGACAGAGATGAATCAGGAAACATAACACCAAGGGCATTTGGAGGCCATAGTGAGAGAAGAACTTGCCATGTGAGCGATAGGACAGGGCATGCTATAATACATACATTGAAGAATGAGCTATTGAGTAGAGATATAGATTTTTTTGAGAAAGTGATAGTTACGAAGTTGCTGGTAAATAAGAAAAGGGTTGTTGGAGCAGCAGCATTGGATGTGAGAACTGGGCAATTTATTCTGTTTAAAGCCAAGTTTGTGATATTGGCTACTGGAGGTTGCGGTGGGCTTTATGAGTATACGTCCAACTCTAAGGATTTGACAGGGGATGGGATGTATTTGGCTTATGAAGCAGGTGCCGAGCTTTCAGATATGGAAATGGTTCAGATTCACCCTACATGTATGCTTGAGCCGGATGAAAAAAGAGGAATTCTTGTTACAGAGGCATGCAGGGGTGAAGGAGGAATTCTGGTAAATAAAAAAGGCGAAAGGTTCATGAAAACTGCAAAAAATGAGGATGGCAGCGCAAGATATGCTGGAAAGATGGGGCATGTGGAGTTGGAAACCCGGGATGTTGTTGCCAGGGCCATTGAAGTGGAGTATGAAAAGGATTTGGGACCAGTGAAATTAATAGTCTGCAGGGACTCGTGGGAAAACGAAATAAGAAAACTCTCAATACCGGTCTATTTTCAAGAGCATGTGGACAGGAATAGGCTGCTTACTAGTCAGGAAATAAAAGCCAGGCTTTCCACCACTTATGAGCAGTTTGAAAAGTTTGCAGGTGTGGACATAACTAAGGAAGGCATGATTGTGAGGCCTGCCCAGCACTATATGATGGGAGGAGTCAGGGTGGATGCCGAGAATTTTATGACCTGCGTTCAAGGCCTTTTTGCAGCAGGTGAAGTTGCGAGTGGGGTACACGGTGCGAATCGTTTGGGTGCCAATTCACTTACGGACATACAGGTAGAAGGCATGGAGGCCGGGAGAGCTGCGGCTGAGTATGCTGATTCGATTGATCAGGGTAAAATTGAAACAGTAGAAGTAGAGGAAGAATTTTCTAGATTACTAGAGCTGTTAGGCACTGGAGAAGTGAAGCAAGCCCGAGTAAGAAATGAACTGAAGCGTATAATGTGGAAGCATACTGGAATGAAGAAGAATGAGGAAGGCTTGCTGAAAGCTCTGGTGGTTATTCAGGAATTGAAGGAAACAGCTGAAAAGATGAAAGTAGGAGGAGGCAGGAAGGGAAATATTTCATGGCAAGAGGCAATAGAGACAGTAGGCATGCTTAATGTCGCAGAGGCCATTGTCAGAAGCTCATTGGCCAGACAAGAAAGCAGGGGATCACATTACAGGACGGATTATCCGAAAATGGATAAGCGATGGGTGCGCAACACAGTGTGCAGAAAAGGCAAGAAGGGGGATATGAAAATTGCTGATGTTGAAATGAAAAGAATGCCTGAGAGATTTAAGAAAATGTTTCCAGCCGAGTGGATTTCAAGGGTGTATGAATAATGGAGGAGCTAGTAGTAAGAATATTTAGGTTTGAGCATGGAACAGGGCATTGGTTAGATGAGTACAGGGTACCTAAAGCCAGTGGGATGACCGTTCTTGGAGCATTGGCTTACATACACGAGAATTTGGATGAAACACTTGCCATCGATTATAATTGCAGGGCAGGCAGGTGCGGGACTTGTGGTGTTATTGCCAATGGGAAGGCAGTGCTGGCATGCGAAACCACGATAAGCGCAGATATGAGAGAGATAACTATTGCACCAAAAAATAATCAGGAGATAGTAAAGGACCTTATATCAAGAGATCCTGATGTTTGGGAGATTAGAAGGAGAATATTGAGAGAGATTCCGTTTACTACTAAAGAAAAAGAACCGTACGTAATTTTTCCATACCAGACTGAGAAGTTTCAAAATTTGGATACGTGCATAGAG
>JACQQB010000138.1 GCA_016207225.1 Microcaldota archaeon
GATAAAAATCCGGGCAAAAGCATAATAAAAAACCAAGACTATGAAGAACTCTGCAAAAAAGAATTCAAAGACCGCTTAGAAATTGGAATTGTAAACCGCTTTCTTTATGAAATCGGAGGCAATTTCGGCTTCAAGTTATTCACAAAAGACGCCAAAAAATCAAATAACTTTAAAAACTACCTACGACAATGGTATAGTGCAACATGGCCGAAGAGAGCAATCCTGCCTTTGATCAAATCTATCATAGGCCATAGGAGCAACTGCCTCCATGGAGATAACTGTTCATGGTGCTGGCCAAAAAGGAGTTAAAAATGAAAAAAATGAATCTTGAAGAATCATACGTTTACTGCAAAGACGTTGCTAAGAAGTTTGACACTAACTTTTACCTAGGCTTCATGTTTCTGCCCAGAGAGAAAAGAAATGCAGTTTTTGCTGCGTATGCTTTCTGCCGCTATGTAGATGACATTGCAGATGAATATAAGGGGAAAAAGGATGTTAAGGAACTAATCCAAAAATGGGAAGACGATTTAGACTTATGCTATGATGGCATCGGCTATCACCCAATAACTATTGCATTGGCAGATGCAGTCAGGAAATATAAAATTCCAAAGGCTCCTTTCAAGGGCCTGATTAAAGGATGCAAAATGGACCAGACAATCAAGCGTTACAATAATTTTAAGGAGCTATTGGTTTATTGTGACAGTGTTGCCACTACAATAAGCACAATTTCCCTCCATATTTTCGGCTACAACACTAAAAAAGCGATAACTTATGGCCGCTACCTAAGCATAGGTCTGCAGCTTACTAACATTCTAAGGGATGTGGGTGAAGATGCTAAAAAAGGCAGAATCTACTTGCCCCTGGATGAACTGGAAAAATTCAACTACACTGAAAGTGACCTGCTTAAAGGAGTGATGAATGAATCATTCTTCAGTCTGATGAAGTTCCAGGTTAAAAGAGCAAGGGACTACTATTGCAAAGCAGCCAAACTAGTTAACCTGATAAATGAAGATGCACGCTTAGCCACCAAACTCATGGGGGCAGTCTATGTTAACGTTCTGGATGAAATAGAGCGTAATAATTTTGATGTTTTCAACAACAAAGCCCAGCTTTCCAAAGTTCACAAAATGCTACTGGCAGCCAAAATGCTCCTTTCACCTAACGATGATTTTTCAACTATTTCCAAAGAAACAAGCCTGCAAGCTCCAAGCCTGACTAGTTATAAAGCAGACCTATAAACCTGTGTTTTTTCCACTTTCTATAGGCTTTAATTGGGTAGCCCCAACATGAATCTGCTGAGCATACCCCACCCTCTTCTCATAAATATAAGCCCCGATAGTAGCTATAAGATTGGTTATGAATATGACAATGAAAGTTATCTCCAGGAAGTAAGGGAAGTTGATTAATTTAGCATTTGAAACCAATATCGCCATTATGGCCACTGCGACTCCCCGTGCTATAACTAACGTTGTAACAGGTCTAGACACGGCATCTCCGGTCCTGAAAATAAAGACTGCAGCATAACGTGCTATCAGCATCGGCGCTATTATGGCAATTGCAGTTAAAATGAGGCTAATGTTCAGATAGCTGTAATTGAACAATGAACCCAAATATATGAAGAAAAATGTCTTTATCAAGAACGTGAATTCCTCATGCACCAATCTCAATTCATTCAGTTTAACAGCTTTCACGTTTCCTATAAACAACCCAAGCGTAAAAACAGCCAGAATCCCATTTGAGTTAAGGAAAGCAGCTATACTATATGTCAAGAGCATTGTTCCAAGAGCAAGCAAATAATCGAACTTTTCCCTATAGTAGCTCAGAATACCCACCCAAAGCACACCCGCCACAATCCCTACAAATATCGAGAGTGCAGCTGTGTTTATCATTCTTGAAACTACTTCTGGTGTAAACTCCGAAATATCCTTTATGCCTAAAACTAAAAACGCAGTAACCAGCAATATCGCTATCGCATCAGTTATTATAACTTCCATAACCAAGAATTTTTTTAACTTGTCATTTAGCGTAAGTCCATGTAAAACTGGTAAAACTACTGCTGGCCCAGGAGCACCCAGAACGATTGCAATAACTAGACTCTGGAACAAATTATGCAATGGGTCTATGAAATAAACAATCAAACCTATAAGGGCAACAGTAAGCGCATAAACTACCAATGAAAAAGTTAGAACTTTAGGTCCAAGCTCCTTTAACTCATTATATGAAAGATTCAAGCCCTCATTGAACAAAACCATTGCCAAGGTAAACGAACCGATGGCTGCCATGTAAGGCTCAACATACTTCGCGTCTACCAAATGCAAACCCTGGCCTAAAATTACACCCAAAACCATCAAAATAAGAACATCCGTTATCTTGAACCTCTTGAAAATAAGCAAGCTTATTATACCCGCAAAAATCAAGCCGGCTAATACAAGAAAAAGTTCAGTGGACCCTGACGCCATCCTGTTCAACCTCTACTGTTTGCTCAAATGGCACTGCGTTCTGGGGGCCTACATAATTTCTAATAACCTCCAATTCTTCTGGGTGGTTTCTACCTATGTA
>JACQQB010000139.1 GCA_016207225.1 Microcaldota archaeon
ATCTAAACACTGTTACTTCTCTATTCGAAGCAAACCCCCATGTCCAAACCGACTATAGAAGCGGAGTTCAAATGGTGAGGTTAATCTCAATGCCAATAGTAAGATCATTAGAAACAGTAGACCCAATGCTTATGGAAAAAGGGATCTTCAAATCTCTACCATCTGAACTGATGTGTGCCCCAGACGAATGCGTTCGTGAATTTGTTAGCTCCATATTTGAAGGTGACGGAAGTATCAGTAAAAGGGGAACTCTTAGTCTAGTCTGTGAAAATTTAAAATTAGCGGAGCAAGTACAATTATTATTATTGCGTTTTGGAATTAGAGCACACCTCCTAAAAGACAATAATGTTTTCAGACTTTACGCAACAGGAGAAAAAAATCTCGTACTGTTTGCTTCTTTAATAGGTTTTAGATCAAAAAGAAAACAAAAAAGACTTCAAGCATGCATAAATGCAAAAGCAAGAATATCAAAAAGGAAAAGATGGACCTATTCCGAAGTAATACCCAACTGTGCAGATTTACTAATCCGATCAATGAAATACTTAAAACTTACTCATGAAAAAACATTTAATTATGTACTCATGATACCCAAAGGCGGTGTTTCCCGACCAGTTTTTGAAAGAGCTCTTAACGTTTTAAGAAGGAGAATCGAAGAATTGCAAGAACTCTATGTAAGCATCGATTCTTTAGCCATGAACGATTTAATAGGAATAAGAAATAAACTGGGGATCTCCCAAGAAGATATCGGAGGATCAAAACTTCGTTCACATGTAGGCTATTGGGAAAGAAACAAAATACAAGAGAATAGGTATAAATCACTGTTTAAGGAATGCTGTGAAAGACTAATGAGTGCAGAGTCATCAGTTAAACGTCTTGAACAAATTCTTAATAGCGAAGTTTCCTTTTGTCAAATTAAAGAAGTTCAAAAAATTAAAAATGAAGACACCGAATGGGTTTATGATGTTGGTGTAAGGCCTACCCAAGCATTTATTTCAGAAGGGGCAGTTTTACACAATTCTGTTTCTGTTGCAAAGGCAGGAATAGTTGCCAAATTCAAAGCCAAAACATCTATTCTAGCTGCAGCAAACCCAAAATATGGAAGATTCGACCCTAACGAATTACCTACCGATCAGTTTGACATAGAACCGACACTTCTTAGCAGGTTTGACCTTATTTTTGCTATTCGTGACATACTCGACCCTGAAAAAGATACCAAACTGGCAGAACATATATTAACAACGCATAAGATGGCAGGCCTCAAACTAAGAGGAAAAGTTCAAGAGGAAAAAAGATTCGTTGATGAAGAACTACTGCGTAAATTTATCGCATACGCAAGAATAAACATTTCTCCTATCCTAGGTGATGAGGCGGAAAGTAAGATAAAAGAATATTACATTGAATTAAGAAAAGTAGGCATGAGTCAAGGCGCAGTACCGATAACCCCAAGGCAAATCGAAGGTTTAATCAGGTTAAGTGAGGCAAGTGCAAAAACAAGGTTAAGTAATAAGGTAGAGCTTCTTGATGCTGAAAGGGCAATCGGTTTAGTTGATTTTGTCCTAAGGCAAATCAGTTTAGACCGTCAGACGGGCAGGCTAGACATAGATATAATATCTACAGGCCAGCCTAAATCCAAAGTAGAGAAGACAATTGAAAAACACAAAACAATAACTGAAATAATCAAGGATTTACAATCCAAGTTTGACCTTGTCGAGATCGCAAAAATAATCGAAGCGGCAAGAGAGTACAATATAGATGAGCCAACAATTAAGAAGTTTATCGAAGATAAGCTAAGACAAGGGGAATTGTACGAACCTAAGCACGGATACGTGAAGATAGCGGGCACCTGAGTGTGATATGTTGAGAGATATTCTATCCATACTGCTGATGTTTATTCTAGTCCAAACCCTCGGTTTATATGTAGGAGTAAACTTGGTAAAATCGGAGCAGTTTGAAATTCTTAATGTAGCCCCGGGCCAGGACAGCAGCAACCCTTACAACTCACTTCTGTTCATGGTTTACATAATCCTAGGTGCAGTATTCCTTCTTTTCCTAATCAAGTATTACAAAGGCATCATGATCTTCAGGCTACTCGAAGCGTCAATCATATTCATAGCAAGTAACATCGTATTCTCGGTAATTCTTTTCAGTTTCAATGTAAGCCTAGCTTTCGAGCTAAGCATAATCCTATCCCTAGCACTAGCAGGGGCCAAATTCTTCAGGCCAGAACTTAGGAACCTGGCAGCAGTACTCTCCAGCTCTGGGGTGGGGGCAATCTTCGGCTTTTCCCTAGACATACTCCCTGCGATATTGCTTGTTCTGGCTCTTTCTGTCTACGACATCCTTTCAGTTTTCTGGACCAGGCACATGGTAGTCATGGCTCAAAGTCTAGGGAAGATGAATCTATCCTTTGCAATAAGTGCAGAAAAAAAAGTTAAAAGAAAAATAAGAGTTGAAGGTGTTGAAAAAGAACAGGAAGAAAGAAGTTTACTTGAATTAGGCACAGGGGACCTGGCAATACCGTTAATGCTATCTGTATCAGCTTATAGGTGGGGCGGTCTACCAAGCGCAATCGGTGTGATAATATTTTCCTCAATAGCACTGTTCGGAGTGCTTACCTATGTTTCAAAATACAGGACATTTCTGCCTGCACTCCCTCCGTTGGCAATAGGGGGATTATTCGGTTTATTCGTAGTCAAGCTTCTAACAAACTAGTTTATTAAACCCTTTTTAATAAAGTTTGAATATGGTATCCAAGGCAATTATTCTTGCAGCAGGCAAAGGTACAAGACTGAGACCTTTAACCTATGGAATTCCTAAGCCTCTCCTGCCTGTAGGGGGCAGACCAGTGATAGACTATGTCCTGGATAACATTCTAACCAATAAGAATATCAAAACTATCTACGTTGCAGTTTCCCACATGAAAGAATCAATAGAAAACTATCTCAGGCATATAAACAGGGGAGTAGAAATTGAAACAATCAACACACTCTGCTGGGAAACAGGCGGGGACCTAAAGACAATATGCATAGAAAAAGGAATAAAAGAACCTGTTTTGGTAACGTACGGGGATAATGTCACGAAAATAAACGTGGCTAAACTAGCTGAAGTTCATAAAAAAACAAAGGCACTCGCAACTCTCTCACTGTTTAGAGTACCTTGGAAAGATGTTGAAAGATTTGGCATCGCCCGTGTTAAAGGAAATAAAATAACTGACTTTGTCGAAAAGCCAGCTAAAGAAGATGCATTCTCAAACTTGGCAAATGCTGGCTACTTCATCGTATCACCGGAAGTGATTGACATGCTTCCCTTAGACAAGATTAAAATTGAAAAGTTTCTATTCCCGCAGCTGGCTAAACAAAATAGGCTGGCTGGCAGAGTTTACAGGCTGGATTATTGGCTGGACATAGGAACTCTTGAGGCATACAGGGAAGCAAATAAATTAGTTGAGAGAATACTACCGCCATAGGTGATTGATTGAGAATTCTTGTAACTGGGGGAGCCGGCTTTCTAGGCTCGCATCTATGTAAAAAGTTAGCTTCAGAGCATGAAGTAATAGCAATGGACAATCTAATTACTGGAAAAAAAGACAACCTAGATAACCACAATATAGAGTTTGTAAAGCACGATATAACCACACCGTAACCGCAAATAAAGAAAACTGACCTTATCTTTAATCTGGCTTCCCCTGCAAGTCCGGTGGATTACA
>JACQQB010000137.1 GCA_016207225.1 Microcaldota archaeon
GTGCACGCTTGTGCCTATGCCATGAGTCTTCATTTCATCTATGAACTTATTTCTGTCATAGCTTTCTAGCAATATTGGGTATAAGTGGTATGAGGTCTTTACGTTTGGCCTGATTGTTGGCGTAGTTACATCTAAGCCCATAAGTTCTTTCTGGTAATAGTCAAAAACTTCCTTTCTTTTCTTTTCAAACCATTTTAGTCTTTTTAGTTGGGCCAAGCCCAGGGCTGAATTCATGTCAGTAGTGTTGAATTTGTAGCCTGCCTCCAGAACCTCATAGTACCAAGAGCCTTTTGCACCGTAGCGTTTCCATGCGTCCCTGCTTATGCCATGTCTCCCTAGGATTTTTAGTCTTTCTGCTAGTTTTTTGTTATTGGTGGTTATCATTCCTCCCTCTATTACTGTTATGGGTTTCGTAGGATAAAAGCTGAAGCATGTTAGGTTTCCCAATGACCCTATCATTTTACCTTCGTATTCTGAGCCAGTTGCGTGTGCAGCGTCCTCTATGATTGTTAAGTTGTTCTCTTTGGCTAGTTTTGCTATTTCATTCATTTCACATGGCTGGCCACCATAATGAACTGGGATTATTGCCTTTGTTTTTCTTGTGATTTTTTCTTCTATTTTATCTGGATCTATGTTGTAGGTATCTTCGCATATGTCTGCAAACACTGGTTTTGCACCTAGATGATGGACTACGTTTGCAGTTGCAGCAAAAGTCAACGGAGTGGTTATGACTTCGTCTCCTGGCTTAATGTTGATGGCAGCAAGTGAAAGGAAAAGACCTGAGGTGCATGAGTTGACAGAAACAGCGAACTTGGCTTTCACGTATTTTGCAAATTCTTTCTCAAATTTTTCAGTTAAAGGACCGTGGCTGAGCCAGCCGCTTTTTAGGACTTTGGTGACTGAGTTTATCTCTTGTTGGCTTATGTAAGGCGGTGAGAACTGTATGAATTTGGCCATAAAAACACTGTTAGTAGATTACTGTGGTTTTGTCCATTCCTCATGCTTGTAGTTCTTGTACCAGTTGACAAACTTGCTTAGTCCTTGCTCCAAGGTGAATTTAGGTGCAAAGTTGAAGAGTGATTTTGCTTTTTTGATATCAGCAACAAGCCTGTAGACTTCTCCGGGTCTTGCGCTTACAAAGACTGGCTCTAGTTCTTTTTCTTTTCCAAGTAGCTTAATTATCATGTTGGCTAAATCAAGGATCTTTACCTCTTTCCCGGTGCCAAAGTTTATCGGTTCGCCTTTCAGGTCTTTTTTATTGTTTAGGATTAGGTCATAACCGGTTACGATGTCTTCAACATAGGTGTAGTCCCTTGTTTGCTTTCCATCCCCGTAGATTATTGGCGGCTGCCCGCTCAATACGCGCTTTGTGAATATGGAAATTGCGCCGCCATAGCCTGAATCCTTTTGCTTTGGCCCGAAAATGTTGAAGGGCCTCATTATCGCTACGTTTAGACCGTAAGTTTTGTAGTATGCTGAGCACATCCTGTCTGCTGCTATCTTACTTGCCCCGTAAGGGTGTGGTGCGTTTAATTGGTGAGTTTCGTCCATTGGCACTGTTTCTGCGCTTCCGTATACTTCTGAAGTTGAAGCGTGGATTACTTTCTCAACATCGTAGATTCTTGCCAGTTCCAGTACGTTTAGTGTCCCTAGGACATTGATGTCATAAGTAAGTTTTGGCTCTACAATGGACCTGTCGACATGGATCTGGGCTGCCAGATGAATGACTACATCTACACCTGAGATTATTTTTTCCAGCTGCTCGTAGCTTCTTACATCCCCGTTTATTAGCTTGAAATTCTTGTGCTGGAGCAAGTGCCTTATGTTAGTTAGGCTGCCATTCAGGAAGTTATCATAGCAGATAACCGTGTCTCCCTTGTTTACGTATTTTTCACATAGATGGGAGCCTATGAAGCCTGCGCCGCCAGTAATTAATATCCTCATTCGTTCACCTTGAGAGTAGAATAGGTTATGGCTAAAAGATTATTAAAGGGTTTCTTGGTCGTTTTTGGATTATATCACATTGAACTGCATTCATTTCTTTTAGTTATATTCTGGATTTTATCACAGTAGGAAAGATCTTCTAAGCGCATGGCCATTATTTCATAGCAGGTATCTTTGCGATTTTGGTTGTTGATTATTTCACATGCTTGTGGGTCTTTGCTTGTGTGGATAATGCACCAGTCTTTATAATGCTCGGTCTTTATTTGGCTGCAGATCGAAAAGTTTTGGGTTTCAGAAGCTGTGCTAAAGTAACAATAATCCGTTGAATCCTGGCTTTTTAAGTTTTCGCATTTTGAGATTTGAGGATTATTTCCAGCTGTGCAGCCTAGGAGAAGTAAGAAAATTGCAAAAATCCCAATAAATAAGTATTTTCTCATGGTATCATTACGAGTTTGCTATTTTTTCAATATACTGCTTTGCAACCAGCTTCATGTCAAATTCCTTGACCCTTTCCTTTCCTATCCTGATTAGTTGTTCCTGTTTCTGCTTATTGTTTAAAAGCTGTGCAAGCTTCTGGCTGAAGGCATTAAAGTCGCCCTTAGTAATCATGAATTCCTGCTGTTCCTGAGTCAGAATGTCCCTTACACCGCCAACATTGCTCACAACGAAGGGTATACCGCATGCCATGGCTTCGAGTAGGACTCTTGGAAACCCTTCTTCATCAGAAGGCATTATGTAAACATCTGCCGCATAGAAATATTTTTGGATTTTTTTGTTTGGAATCCAGCCGGTTAAGGTAACGTTGTCTATTTGCCTTTTTTCAAGCTCGTCCTCCAGATCTTTTCGGTTAGGCCCGTCTCCGGCAATTATGAACTTGGCATTTTTTACTTGCTTATTTGTATTTTCAATTATCGGAGGCAGGTTAAGTGTTCCTTTTCTTTTGGATAAGCGGTGAACGAAAAGAACTATGGGGTCTGTGGTGTTAATTCCGAGTTCTTGTCTTACTTCTTGCTTTGATTTTTTCTGTTCTTCAAATCTTGAAATATCGATTTCATTAGGTATTATGA
>JACQQB010000140.1 GCA_016207225.1 Microcaldota archaeon
CCCCTGAAGACAAAATAAAAAGCTTTGAAAAAAGAGCAGATGGTGCAATACGAATAACTGATTGCTATCCAAAAAGTTGTCAGAATCCAGTTTTCTCACCTGATAGCAAAGAAATATTGTTAACAAGATTTTTGAATGGTTATAATAGAGGACCTTCAGAGCTGGTAAGGATAAATCTTAGAACTGGGGAAGAAAAGATAATCGTGAAAGCATACGGAGATGCTGTTAACGTCCCTTATGGTAGTTGGATAGATAATAAAATTACATTTTCTTCTGATATTAATGGGAAAGAACAGATATTTATCGCAAATGGAGATGGAAGCAATATAACTCAAATAACCAATGATAGTGAAAATGACTTTATAGAACCGGTTTTTAATCCAAGAGACACGGGCAAAATACTTTTTGAGGTGTACATACCTGATAGTGGCACACACCATATTAAATTATTAGAAGTAAGCACGAGTGGAGACGTCTATTTAACTGATGATTCAGGGTATGATGATAGATTACCAAGTTGGTCTCCGGATGGTAAACAGATAGCATGGCAAAGATCAGAGATTGATAAGGATAGTTGGAGTATATTTGTAGCAGAGATAATCTTAGAGCCAGAAGTGAAATTATTAAACATTAGGAATATTTCAAGAGGACCTTCAGATACAGATAATTCTTGGGGATATGCTGGGGAGTATATACTATCTTCATCTCTAGGAGATGGAAAAACACCAAATATTTTTACTTTTTCTTTAGATGGAAAACGCACTAGAATAACAAAATCTGAAAAAGAGGATGGTGCACCATCTCAGTCTCAGGATAAAAAATTAATTGCTTTTGAATCCCATGTTAATGATGAATTTTCATCTTCGGAATTATGGATAATAGAATTAGAGGATAGCTAACCAACAGGTTTCATAGTGAATAAACTTTTAAAAGTGAATAGGGTATACATATCATGCGATTGCATTTTTTATTTCTTGTCTTGCTGATAAGCGGAATCGTTAGTTCCGCATCTATAAAGTGGAGTTTTGAGACCAATGGCACCATAGATTCATCTCCTGCTAGGGCTTTCGGCTTGATTTATGCTTCTTCTTCAGATGGAAAATTGTATGCTGTTAATGAGAATACTGGCCAGTTGAGGTGGAGCTTTGCTACCAAAGGACCGATCTATGGCTCTTCCCCTGTCCTTAAGGGAAATGCAGTCTATGTTGGCTCTACTGATGGCAATTTGTATTCAGTGGATGCAAACACAGGTAAAGAAAAGTGGAAGTTTAAAACCAATGGTTCTATCTGGGGCTCTTCCCCGACTCTGAGAGGGAATATTATTTACATAGGTTCCACTGACGGGAATGTTTATGCTGTGAATGCAGATACTGGGAATGAAGTATGGAGGTTTGCAACAAAAGGCAAGGTTTACAGCACACCCTATTTCAGCAATCTTGTTGTTTATTTTGGCTCAGCAGATGGAAACCTGTATGCAGTTGATTCAAACACAGGGAGGGTAAAATGGAGTGCTGCTACTGATAGTTCTATTTGGACTTCATCACCTGTTGTGGATGAAAGGGGTAATGTTTACATAGGTGCAATAGATGGTAGATTGTATGCGTTTGACAGCAGGACTGGTGCAAGGAAATGGACATTTGAGACTAGTGGCTGGATATTGTCTACTCCAATAGTTGTGAACGAGGTCATTTATTTTGGGTCAAATGACAAGAACGTTTATGCAGTTGATTCCAATGGGAATTTGAAATGGAAATTTAAGGCGGACGGAGAGATACAAGGTTCTTTTACATACACAATAATTCCTTCAGGCACCAGAGTGATATATTTTGGCTCTAATGACAAGAATGTTTATGGAATAAATGACAATGGAGAACTTTTATGGAAAAAGGAATTGGGCTCATGGGTACATTCCACTCCTTTGGTTATAGAAAATCGGCTGTTTGTCGGTTCCTATGACAATAAGCTATACTCACTATCCACATTGTCATGCACATTGCTTTCTCCGCAGCCAGGCACAGATGTCTATGACACCATAAGCATTACAGGTACTGCCTTTGCAGACAAGGGTGTAAGAAGTGTTAAGTTGAGAGTTGGGGAGACAGGTGTTTTTGAGGATGTTGCAGGTAGCCCTGAAAACTGGGCCTATGAGCTGATCGCCACAAACATAGAGCCAGGGGAGTTTAATGTTTATTGCAAAGCATCTGATATTACCGGAGATGAGGAGGTAGAACCTTACGAAAGCCTGGCCTTATTCAAAGCAAGAGGAAATAGGGTGATGAACGTAACTGCTCCAAGAGAAGTTGGCATAGGGCAAACTTTTGAAGTTAGGACAATTTTTGAAGGCAAGCCATTGCAGAATGTCAAAGTAGTGGTAGAAGGCAAGGATTATGAAACAAACTTGAACGGTAGCCTGAGACTGTCATTCCAAAAAGAAGGGGAAAAAAGATTGAATTTTTTCAAGGGTGGCTTCCAGGACACAGTTACAGTTGTAGTCGTGAGGCAGGACAACACGATGCTCTATGTGGTGTTAGGCGTAAGCTTAATCGTTGGCCTCCTGATAATCATATTCTTGGTTAGGAGATTCTTCAAGAGATAGGTTTAAAAGAATTTATGTTGAAAATAAGTATACTCATTTTCCCGCTATTAACCACTTAAAGTGGTAGGGATACGTATGAATAAAGAGAAACTGATAACCTCATTGAACACCATACTTCAGGATAAGGGGAAGCGCAAGTTTTCCCAAAGTGTAGAATTGATACTGAATTTTAGGGGAATTGACTTTTCAAAGCCGAATAGCAGATTGAACCTAGAGGTACTTTTGCCAAAGGGTAAGGGCAAGGCAGTGAGGATAGGTGTGTTTGCAGATGGGCAAGCAGCTTTGGATGCAAGGAACAACGGGGCAGATGTTATTTTTAGCACTGAGGATGTAGCAAAGTTAGCTGCGGATAGGCCAAGGCTTAAGAAATTGCTATTAGACCATGAGTTTTTAGCCCAGCCGAGTTTAATGATGGTAGTAGGTAAGCAGATGGGTCAGGTATTGGGCACTAAGGATAGGTTGCCAAGACCGATAGTTGGTATGGCCATGAAGGATTTGATGGAGAGGGCAAAGAGAACGATAAAACTTAAGAGTAAGGGCAAGTACTTGCCAGTAGCTCAATGTTTAGTAGGAACAGAGAAGATGGAAGTGAATGATTTGGCGGATAACGTTGAAGCAGTTGTAGATGCCGTTAAGAACAAGGTTGGAGAGCAAAGTATCAAGTCTGCTTATGTTAAGCTCACGATGGGCAAACCTGTAAAAATACTTTAATGTGAGAAAAATGAAAGCGCAAAAGCTCAATAACAAGCAAAAGAAAGAGAAGGTTGTAGATAGAATTAAGAAGCTCTTTAAAGAGTCAAAGGTAGTTGGCATAGTGGATTTGCGTAATTTGCCAGACAGGGAATTGCAGACCATGAAAAAGAAGTTGAGGGACAAGGCTACCTTCATAGTTGCCAAGCACTCGTTGATAACTAAAGCGTTTGAGGGGGATAAGAAAGGGACAGAGTTATTCAAGCAGGTTCAGGGTCCTTCATGTTTAATATTTTCCTCAATGGATCCATTCCAGATTTTTAGATTTTTCAAGCAAAATAAAGGAAAGGCAGCTGCAAAGCCTGGGCAGATAGCACCTTTTGACATTGTTGTTCCTGCAGGAGAAACATCTTTGCCGCCAGGACCTGTTTTGACTGAGTTGAAGCAGGCAGGGATAGATGCAAGGATTCAGGGTGGAAAGGTAGTTGTAGGCAAGGATTCGACAGTCGTAAAGGGAGGGGCAAAGATAACTGACCCAGTAGCCAAAGGATTGCAAAAATTAGGCATAGAGCCTTTTGAGGTTGGACTGACGCTGTTGGCAGCTGTTGAGGCTGGAACCGTCTATATACGCGAAGTTTTGGATGTTGATGAAACACAGCTGATGAAAGATTTTGCTTCTGCAGCAGCAAGAGCCATGGCATTGTCAATCGGCACTGGTTACCCGACTAAAGAGAATATAAAGATGTTATTACAAAAAGCTGTTAGGGATGGTAGGGGTTTAGCGATTGGTGCTAATGTTTATGAAAAAGAAGTCATAGACATAATATTGGCAAAGGCATTTGCAAACGCCAATGCATTAAATTCGAAGGTCAAAACAGAATAATGTTAACTTGGAGGGATAGTATGGAATATGTGTATGCAGCCCTGTTGCTTCACCAGGCAAAGAAGGACATAACAGAAGATGGTGTAATTGGTGTAATTAAGGCAGCAGGTTTGCAGGCGGACAACGCAAAAGCAAAAGCATTGGTCAGCTCATTGCAAGGAGTCAACATTGAAGAAGCAATAAAGAGCGCAGCCATGCCGGTAGCAGTAGCAGCACCACAAGCAGCTCAGGCAGGAGCACACGCAGGTGGCGCAGCAAAGGAAGAGAAGAAGGAAGAAAAGAAAACCGAAGAAGAGGCACAGGCAGGTTTAGCAAGCTTATTTGGCTAAGCCATGGAACTTACAATCGTAGCAATTAACTGTGACCTTCCGTTCTTTGAATACTTAAAGCGTGAGCTAGAAGAGAATTTGAAGGCTAGAATTACTTTAAGGAGCATAAACTTACCCCTACAAGCGTATAGTGAGGAGCGAAAGCAGTTTGATGCTAAAAAACTGCTCGATACACTACTCCTTCTGATGATGACTGAGACAGGCGGGAGAACCGTAGGGATAACCGAGAAGGACATATATTTTGACGGAATGAACTTTATCTTCGGCATGGGGAACCTGGGTGGAAGACATTGTATTATCTCAACTGCTAGGTTAAACCCCGCTTTTTATGGCCAGAAGGATGATGAGAAATTTAAGAAAAGGCTTTTGAAGGAAGTTTACCATGAGCTGGGGCATACGATGGGCCTGATGCATTGTAAGGAAAAGAATTGTGTTATGTCCTTTTCCAATTCATTGGATGAAGTAGATAGTAAGGGAAAGGATTATTGTCCTAATTGTAATGAGAAAGGAAAAAAATAAAAAAGAAAAAAAGAGAGAACTTAAGCGTTCTTCATTTTAGCTCTTGCTACATATCCTTGCTTGTCAATATAATACATGTAACCAGAATCTTTTCTGATTTGTTCAGTTCCTACTTTTTTCTTGCTTCCACCTTTTGTTCTTTTCATTGGGGCTCTCCATACATAGCCATCTTTTCCTATAAAATAGAGATAACCTGCTTCACGTTCTACTTTTTCTTTTCCAATTCTTTCACCCATTAAATCCACCTCGTACATATTTTCTACGATAAGTATTTATTCCTTTTCCTCGGCATTAAGGGATAATGTATAAAACATTTAAATACTAGCCATTGCATTAGTAAGGATTAAAACTTGGGATTTTGATGATGACAAAGAGGTATTTCGGATTTAAGGATGAAGAGCCAATGGGTCGGCTGAAAATCAAAGTTTTTCTAATTTTCATGATTGCAATCGGATTGTTCTTGTTTGCGTGTATTACACCACCGCCGAAAATAGTTGAGAATAAGACAAATGTGACAGTAACCCCAAATGTAACCGACATAATAGATAGGCCATGCTATGCTCTAGACAGTGCTGAAAAACAAGATGAATGCTATTTACAGGATGCTGAAAAAAATAGTAATGCAAGCGCATGCTTGGATATCCTGAATGCAGGTGTAAAGGACAGGTGCTTACTGCTGTATTACCATAAAGATGTGGAGTTATGCCCGAAATTCAATGATTATGGACTGAAGGATTCTTGCTATGTTTTACATGCACAGCGTTTGAATGATTCAAAATATTGCAATTTAATCAGCGATAATGCAGCTAAAGTAGGTTGCAATGAGTTACTAAAACCAAAAGTAGTCGTACTTACAGTGGATGAGTTGTGTGCCGATTCAACAGATAAGGATGATTGTTATTTGGGTTATGCGGTTTTGGAAAAGAACGTGACTACTTGCAGTAAGGTTGAGAGTGAGACGATAGAGACTGCCTGTATAGGCATAATAAACAATAATCCAACCCTTTGTGATAAGTTCAAGTATGGTGAAACCCAGAGCCTTTGTTATTTGACATATGCTCTAGAAACGAATAGTGTAGTTACTTGTGCTTCAATCAATAGGACAGAGTACAAAAATTCTTGTTACCAAAAAATAGCAGTTTCAGACAGAAAACCAGAATATTGCCAATTTGCTGACCCCGAGACAGCCAGGGATAAGTGTTACAGTGAAGTGGCATATGAGACGCTGAATGGGACAATTTGCACAAGTGTCAAGGCAGTAGATTCGAAAGCGGCTTGTTATATATTCACGGCAAAGCTAGCATCTGACCCGAGGATTTGCAACGATATAGAGAGCTCAGGCTACAAGAATACGTGCTATTCAGGAGTCATAACATTAGGCGAGAATTTAACATACACTGGCTGCGATGGGATTACTTCAGATACGTGGCATGATAATTGTTACTATGAATTGGCAAGAAGAAGTAAGGATAGGAATTATTGCATACCAATCTATGATCAACTATTAAAGGATAGATGCAGCAGTATAACTAATTAGATTCTTTTTCTTCAGTGGCTTCTTCCTTGCTTTCAAAATCCTCACTTGTGTACTTAAATTCCGAATCAGCACTTACTCTTCCTTGGGCTTTCATTATCTCTCTGGCCATTAAGTAGAAGATTAGGGCTAAGGATTTTTTACCCTTGTTATTGCAAGGTACTATGTAGTCTATGAATTTTGTAGTGTTATCAGTGTCACATAATGCGATTATGGGTATACCGTTGCTTGCCGCTTCCCTGATTGCTTGCCTTTCAACCTTAGGGTCTGATACGAGTATCAGCTTGGGTTCTTGGAAGTCTTCTCTTGCAGGGTTGGTCAATATCCCTGGGATAAAACGGCCTTTCAGCACACTGCACCCTATGATTTCTGCAAATTTGGATGCAGGGTTGTGAGCGTAGATTCTTGAGCCAATTATTAGGACATCCTTGGGGTTGTAGTGTGAGATGAATTTAGCGGCATACCTAATCCTTTCATCCACCTTTCTTAGGTCTAGCACATACAGCTTGTCCTGCCTAGCCTTATAGATGAAGGACATCATGTCAAATGTCTTTATCTTTGTTCCGATGTGTATACCTGATTCAAGGTATTTTTCTTGCTGTATTAGTAACTCTCCCATATTCTCACTTTAAAAATGGGGCCGCCGAGATTTTCATGCTCGAACCATTTTGAATTCCCTTAAGTTTTTCGGTCTGAAAAACCTATCTCGGGTCGCCGGCAATTTGGTCTTTAATCCCCAATCCAGGTCTTTATCTAGCCGGAAGGATGGCCAGACTACCCTACGGCTTCGTGACTTCTTCCCACGCCGTGCATGAGCCCCATTAATATCTCCTGTAGTTAATTATGAATTCATCTATGTTAACGTTTGCTAAGAACATCCTTCTGCAACAGTAACGCTTGATTTCCAAACCGTCTAAAATTTTTCCAGCTTCTTCTCCTTTCTTCATCTTGTCAGCATATTCTTCATAATATTGTGAGATTACTGCACCGCATGTAAAGCAACGTATTGGCATTAACACATAAGCACCTCATCTGTAAGATTTTTGGAACCTTGCTCTTGCTTTTGGACCTTTGTATTTCTTTGGTTCTACTCTTCTTGGATCTTCTTTGAGTAGATGTCTGTCATAGTCGAGAAATTTCTTTTCTAGTTCTTTATCACCGCTGAATTTAAGAATGGCCCTTGCAATTGCAGTCCTTGCAGCTTGAGCTTGACCTATCGGTCCGCCTCCAAGAACATTAACATTAATATCAAGTGTCTTGGCCAGGTCACCGACCAGCACTAATGGCTCCGAGATTATTTCACGGACAAACTCATTTGAAACAGTTTCAAGTGCGAAGTTGTTTATCCTGATTACGCCTTTTCCCTGCTGGACTATTGCCCTTGCTATACTTTCTTTCCTTTTGCCCCTAGTTATCATTTGCTTTATTTTCTTTGCTTTTGTTGTTGGCTTTTTTGCTTTTGGTTCTTTAGTTTTTGACAATCATTCACCTTGGATTATAACCTAGATTTATGCATAAATCTGAAATGGTAATGTACTTGCACTGTAATTTTTCCTTGTCAATGTTCTCAGGCTTGGTAACGCTTGCATTGGCAAACTCTTGAGGAATACCTATGTAAACACGCAAATTCTTAAATGCTCTCCTTCCCCTTGGATTATTGAATGGAAGCATGCCACGGACTATTCTTTTTACCAGTAAGTCAGGCCTTCTTGGCCAGTGTGGTGAGTGCTCTGGGTTTGCCTTGTCTTTAGCAGATCTCTTATTCATGTATTTGTCTACTACTACACTCGGATTTCCGGAGATTATTATTTTTTCTGCATTGA
>JACQQB010000003.1 GCA_016207225.1 Microcaldota archaeon
CCAAAAGCCTGTGAAGACCACTCCTTTCTTTTTCTGAAACTTTCAACCATTCCTTTCCAGCAACCTCTAGATAAACCAACCAAGAAATTAGAATAAGAATTAACATATCCTCCACTCAATCTTATCTGCCTTTCAACATCCTCCAATAAACCTTCATTTATAGGCTCTCTTGTCTGACGCTCTAACAGTCCATTTAATAGAGTGATTCTATCCTGAATAGCTGGCACTTCAATCTTTCCCATATGCAGACCCTGGTCTGCGGCATCTCTCTTGGCTCTTTCCAGCAATCGAACTAATTCGTCTCTCTGGCTTTTTATCTCATCTGCAAATGCCTCAATCTGCTTTAGTTTTTCATTTATTCTTTGAATATGCTCATCCGGTAAGTATGATGTTTCATTATCTATTCTTGAACGTAATTCAGCCAATTCCTTACTGCTTTTCAACTTTTCAACTTCTGATCTGAATCTTTCTATCTCCCCATTAAAAATACTAACAGTTGTTTCTAACTCCCCAACAATTCTTCTGTGTTCTGCTTCACTAGTAGAAATAACTTCCAATTGCCCGGATGAATTCCCCATAAATTTACTTACTCTAACAACTAAAGGGTCTGCAGGGACATTCTGCTGCCTTTGGAACTCTCTCTGTGCTGCAAGACCTTCATCAATTCTTTTGAGCATTTGAAACTCTTTTACTGGGCCTGGTCTAGGGAAGGCTCTGGATGCTGGTGATTCCCATACTGCCGGCAAATTTTTAGCATTTACATTAGGCCTAGTAGCAATGCTCATTTAAAATAACCCCCAAAAGTCTCTGCATACGTATTTTACTCATTTCTCCTTAATAAAGGAGGGGGTTAGACTCCTGTCGAACCCTGAAAAATACGAAAAATTGGCTAATTTGGCTTCTCGAATGCCTTTCTGGTCGCTGCCCAGTTATCTTCTAGATCCAGGAGTAAACTCGAAAGTCTCGTCAAGGCCCCACTTTGCTCTTCAGCTGGTAATTTCTCTATCATTCTCAAAATAGCCGCTGCGTCTTTATTGTCCTTTGCTGCGTTTGTCAATTTATCCTTTGTCATCTGCTCAATTGGCGATAATGCCACAACACTGCTCGCGGCTATTGGTGTAGTCTGTTTACCTGCAGGTGTAGAAACCGGGCCTTTTGTAAACGGACTAGCCATCCACAATAAAGTAGCAACTGCCGCTGCTAAAAGAAGTGCAATTCCTGTTTTTAATGCGGTACTAAATATCCTGAGCTTGTCGTTGCTTGTACCTAATTCTCTCTTAAGGTTTGTTATTTCTTCACCTTTTAGTTTTAAAGTATTTCTTAAATCTGTAATTATGCTATCTTTATCAGTATCCTGTAACTTCTCCTTATTCAATTCAGCAACTTTACCCTCTAGTTCCCCTTTAGCTCTCTCTAACTCTCCCTTCTCAGTTTCTAAGGTTCCATTCCTGGTCAACAGTCTTCCTTTTTCAGTTTGCAATTCTCTAATCTCTCTCGATTTTCCTTCTAGTTCTCCATTCGCTTGCTCTATCCGAGCATTCTTACTTCTAATCTCTGCATCCCGATCTTCTACTTGGGTAGTCAAATCAGCATTCACTTGCCTTTCACGTCCTAATTCTCGAGTCAAAGATTCTACCTGTCCTTGAAGTTCTCTAACTTGGCCTACAGTGGGTCTTATTCTTGATCTTTCTTGAGAATCAGGTTCTTGAGATGCATCCTCCGCTTGCGGTGCTTGTCTCCTAAGCGCTCTGTCTATTTCTGCCGGACCATTGGGCTCTTGCCCAGTTCCCCTTTCGCGTTTCTTTTCTAGTGGTATGACTTTTAACTTTTCTCCATTTGGACCTTTTGCCATATTTATACCTCTTTATCCATTGAATTATATAATACTATCTTGCACTCATGTCAGCGGCTGCAGCTTCCTGTCTTGCATCTTTTAACGCCTGGACACACATGCTTTCTATCGTTGAACCATATACTCTGTAAACTGCCAGCCCCTCTTTACCTTGTGCAGTTCTCTCTTTAGCTTTTTGGAACATTCCATCTCCTAAGAACCACATCATTCTCTGTTCTACCTGACTTAATTTGTCTGCAGGTATAGCAGTTTTCTGTGCCGCTATCATTCTCATTATCTCTCTCTTTGTTTGAATATGAGCATCTAACAGTGCCATTATTTTTTTCTTCTCACTCTTATTTTTCCACAAATTACTTATCGCATCATAACTGTTTGCCCTATGGAAATTGTAAAGGGCAATGAACTGATTCAAGGTAAGCGTCTTGTCTTTTGTCTTCATGTGCAGTAACAAATCCTTTATTGCCTCAAACTCTGTCTCTGGTAATCTGCCATCATAAAGCCTGTTGAAATAAGCAAATATCCTCTGCTCATCCTCCATTGTAAGAGTTGGTTTAGCCCCTTCTTCCATAGCTGCCGGAGTTGGTGTAGGGGGTGCTGCATATGCAATTTGTCTCTCGGATGCACCTTGCTGGATTAGTCCAAGCATCCCAAGAGTAACGAGTAGTGTTGTAAATGCCGCTCTGGTTTGATGTGTCAAACTATTAAGTCCATAAGCAAACATCTTTCCAAAGCTTGCAATGTTCCTTCCAAATACTCTATCAAATCTATTCTCATTCCTTGCTACCTGCTGTAATACCATGGATTCAATCTCATCCCCTATTTGTTTGGATAAGCCAACCGCCTCAATTCTAAGACTATGGAAATCTCCAGTTCTTTTGTCAAGTCTGCGTCGTGCAGTTGTAATCCCCTGATTTAAATCGCCTATTTCTCCTCTAAGTGCGTTAGAAAATGAGCTAAGCTGTATTCCCCTTGAAGTCTGCAAATCCTCTTTTTGAGCAGTCCTACTCAATGCCTCTAACCTTGCTCCTTCCTGTGTAAGCTCATCTACTATTTCATTCAAAACAGCAAGCTTGTAATCATCTCTCATTCTGTGCTCAATAGCTTGTATTTGGGATGACGATAATGAGAGTTCTCCGTTTCTAATCCTTGTTTTTATCCCATCCATTCTAGTCCTCAACGTTGTTACTGCCTCGTCAAGTGGAACAAGTATTTTTTCAGTAAAAGTTTCGTGTAATTCCCCAGCTTTTCTACTTCTTTTTCTTAAAACTCTCGTTTCCTGAGTGACAACCTTTACCATGTCACCCTCTGATCTACCAGAAGGCAATAATCTATTACTCCCACCGAATCCCTTCCTAGAACTAGGTAAATTTGCATTTGGTCTTCCAGCATAAGTAGCATTTGCCATAAGGCTTCCCCATATTTATTTTGCCAGAGGACCTTAATAAAATAATCGGTAACTAATCTTTCAATATAAACTTGTCCAACTGCTTTCTTGCCTGCTCCCTCTTTGCCTGGTGTTCCTTAAGAAAGGCATTTACTTTTTCAATAAGCATCTGTTTCAGTTCACCTGTCAATAGCTTGCCTGACTTGTAGTCCTCATAAATCCTCTTTAATCTGCTGTCATCCTCTTCAAAAAAAGTCAGCCACTGGTAAGAAACATCGATGTCCGGGTTCCCACCAGCTTTCCTGTGTTCCTCAATCGTGTCCCTACCACCTGAAAATGCGTATTTGTTTATTTTTTTCTTTACTTCCTCTGGAGTATCTGTGGTATATATAGTAATACCTTCTGAGGCGGACATCTTTCCAGAGCCTGTTAAAGCAGGTAAAAAGCGTTGATGTAGAATTGCTGGCTTGTAATAGCCTAGCTTTGGCATTATGTCCCTCGATATCCTAAAGTGCGCATCCTGGTCTATGGCCAAAGGTATCAGGCACGGGATATTTTTTTTCTTTAAAACAGAAGGAAGGAAGCAGGGGACAGACTGCATGGAAGTAAAGAAAATCTGGCCTACATTGGTCTCTTCCTTAAACCCAAAGGTCGCCTTAACAGTTGAAAAGGTTAATTTCTTTGCAACCTTCAAAGCCTCCTTATACATTGTTTTAGCATAATCGATGTCTGAAAAGATGAATGTTTTTTTTGGGTTGAAGCCCAGGGCTATTATGTCCAAGGCATTTTCATAAGCCATGGAGTTTGTATCTTCAACATTCAAATCTGGCTTGAACAAGAACTTCTCATCGTCTGTCATCTGGAACCACAGTTCCACATCAAATTTTTCCTGCAGCCATTTTGTAAACATCCAGACAGTCAAATGGCCCAAATGAACCTTTTCTGATGGTCCACGGCCGGTGTACAAATAGAACTTATTCCCCTTTTCATACTCATTCAGTATCCAGTCAAGATCCCTGTGGGAAAAAAAGATTTTTCTTTTAAGGTACGGGTGCAACTCCCCAGTATGCTTTTTTACTCTTGCCAATAATTCATCTGTCAAGGGCTGCGTGCCAAATTGTTTTATGAGCTTGTTGTAATCCACGTCTCCCTTAACTTCCCACGGAGTGACTACAAAATCTTCAACCAACACAGCTCACCTCAATGATAAAATTACTACCTCAACTGGTCAGAAGCAAATTTCTTCTTGGGGTATAACGCTACTCCCTTCTTTGTAACTTCCATGGGCATTATTCTTGTAGCGTGCTCCACACCACGTAACTTTACGATCTCCAAGCCACGCGCTCTTCCAGTCCCCTTCCTCTTATTGTACAAGAAAATTAAGCCATCTGCCAGGCATTCAACTCCAAACCTGGTGTGCGGGGTTTCAATCGACAACTCCCCAATGCTTTCACTTATCAAGAAAGTAGTGCAGTCCCACTGCCTTACCTTTTCTATAATCTTCAACAAACCCTGCCTTCTTTTCTGCTCTGTCTCATAGAGTAAAGCTAAAGGTATTATCGAATCTATCACTAAGCGCTCAACCCCTATCTCATTCACCAAATCCCTGATCACATTCTCCTGCGCTACAAAATTCTCAACCTCATAAGGGGGGTATTCTATGAAGAGTAATTTTTTCTCCTTCTCCAACTTTGCCAAATCCCAGCCAAACTTCAGCATATTCCTGAACATCGGCTTTTTCTGCTCATCGAATGAAATGTATAGTCCTGGCTCATTGTATTTGGTTGCCCCGTTGTATAAGAACTCAATCGCAAAGACTGTTTTTCCACTTCCGGTGTCTCCTGTTACTGACAGTATGCTTCCTCTCGGGAAACCGCCTTCAATAACTTCATCCAAACCAGGAATTCCGGATTTAGTTGTCTGGGGTCTGGTTTTAAAGGCACGCATCTACTCACCCTTCTTCTCCAGTAGCTTTTTACCAAGCTCAGCTCTCAGTTTCATTTTCTGCTCAAACTTTTCCAGCTCATCCTTGCTCAATAATCTTCTAAGGGCAAACTGTGAAAACTCATAACTGGTCTGTGCTATGTTGAGTAAAATGCTTTGAATCTCCCCAGCAGTCAGCGTTATCTTGTTAGGTTTAATGACTTCTATGCCTATCGGACTGAATTTTATCGCTATTCCTGCCAACGATGTGAAATCCTTTGCAACTACTTTAACTTCAGCACTCGTGGAATACCCGTTGTCATCCTCAACAACATCCAATACCTCCCCAACTGCATAAACTACGCCAGTATCCTGGCTTATTCTCCCGATGAAATCGACAAGTATGGACTGTAGGTTTTCTTTGCTGTTGCTAAAAACATCAAAATATAAGGTAGCCAGAACACCGCCACTTTCCACTGCTTCTTCCGCTATGTCTTCCAATGTTCTTTCAGCCATAATACTCACTTTTTCAACTTCTTCCTTTTATTACTATGCCTTCTCCATAATTCGTCGTTCATTTCACTAAAAGTTATGTTTTCTTTTGCTAATAGAACCAACGTGTGGTACAGCAAATCACAAGCCTCCCAGACTATGTCTTTCTTCCCTTTCTTTTCACTGGCTTCAATCAACTCTTCACTCTCTTCCCTTATCTTTTCAAATATCTTTTTCTTGTTTTTCAGCAGTTTGTATGTATAGGAGTTCTTGTCTTTCTGTGATTTTCTTTCGTTTATTACTTGATACAAATCGTTCAATGTAAAAATCTCATCCTGCTCGAAACATGTTTTGCTTCCGGTGTGGCATGTGTTGCCTATCTGTCTAACCTGAAACAATATGCAATCATCATCACAATCAATGTAAAATTTCTCAACAATCTGTTCATTTCCTGATTCCTCGCCTTTTTTCCAGATTCTATTTCTCGACCTGCTAAAATAGTGCATTTTTCCTGTGGTTAGGGTTTTAACTACTGCTTCTTTACTCATGAAAGCTTGCATTAACACTTCTTTATTTTCTATGCTTTGCACCACTACTGGAACTAGGCCATAGCATTTTTCAAAATTCAATACTTTGGAAATTTTTTCTACTTCTTTAGTTCTTAATTTGAGCATAGAGTGTTTCTGGTTAGTGTAATATAAATATTGAACTTTTAACCATTCCTTATAACTATAGTTACAATAGATAATCTACGATAGGTATTTAAAAGCAAAAGCTAACATATTACCGATGATAGTATGGAAGATATCAATTTACTTAAAAGAGTAGCCCAAGACATAAACTTCCTTAAAAAGAAGGTTAACAGGATCGAAGAGGAAGTGTTAGATATAAGTAATGAATTGCACGAAGTCAGACCTGAATATATCAAGAAATTAAAAAAAATCAAAGATGAAGGCACCATATCTCAAAAAGAATTTGAGAAAAAGTTTGGTGTGAGATTCTAATGTATCTAATTGAATTCTCCAAGCATCTTGAACGTGTTCTAGAAAAACTACAAAAGAAGAATAGGAAGCAGTTTGAGATTATATTAAAGAAAATAAGCGAAGTCAAAGAGCAGCCTGAGCATTATAAACCTCTAAGATACGGTCTTAAAAACCTAAGGAGAGTACACATAGACAAATCCTTTGTTTTAGTTTTCGAAATTATTGGAGATAAAATACTATTTCTAGATTTTGATCATCACGATCTAATCTACAAAAAAAGATTCTAAAAAAGTTAACTCTCCCTAAATATCAATTTATTCCAAC
>JACQQB010000015.1 GCA_016207225.1 Microcaldota archaeon
AATTTAAAATAAAAAAGAAAAAAAGAGAAAGAAAGGCTCCTTATGAGGAGGCCTTTACTACTAAATCAAACTGCTCTTGTCTTGTAGCAGCCGATCCTTCATCATTGTAGTAGTACTGTATGTTGACTTTTCCTCTGTATTCCTCACCTGTAGTGTAGGCTGCTAGAGCAGTTCCCGCACTGTTGTGGCAAGTTACAGCAGAGAATGTCGCGCTGTTACCAGGTTGTACTGCAGTTGAACCAGCCCATGCACTACCACCTGTAGTGACAATACCAGTCTCCTGAGTGCATTTAACTCTTGTAACTGTTACAGCTCTTAATGCAGGGCTTAAATCAAAGTTCAGTGCGCCTGCAGTTGTCAATCTAAATCTTGTGCATGTCCAACCCGGTGCCTTTGACTTACAAACCTCTGGCAATGACGGAGTAAACACACCTAAGTATAACAATAGGGCCAATACAATTATAATCACTAATATAGCCCAACCATAGGTCATCAAATACTCCATGGCTGCCTGTCCTTTCTTCTTACCAATCATTAATACCACCTCATACGTTGTAGTTGTTTATGTCAATACCCTTTTAAACTTTTCCTACTGCATCTGTCTTTTTCCTACTCCTCACATCGTCGACAATCGCTAACCAGGAATCTGAAATCTTAGTCAAATAATTTCCAAATGTCTTGCTCAAAGAAACAGTCATTGGCCTGTATTTGCGTTTACTCTCTACTGCGACTATTGTTTCTCTTTCTACCTTGAGAATGCCTGCTCTCTTAAGCTTAGGCAAAACCTTATTGTAAAAGGTAGCTTTTGAAATGGCATTGCCTGTGATGAAAGTGGACATGTCACTCCCCCTGACTGAATTATGCTCAACCATCAACTGCATAAACTTCAATGCAGTCTGGAAATATACTGCCTGGTACTTTTTTGGAAAAATGAAATTGAGCACTTCCTCCAAAGACCACAAATTCCTGGTCAAGGTCTCATCTTTTTCCTGGAATGCCCTTATCTCCTCACTATAATGGGCTGGAAAATAAAGGGATTCAGATGAAGGAATGCCCCTAGATGCAATTTCTTTTTTCTTAGCTTCTCTTGATATACCAACTTCTTCCATAAAAGTCGTACATCATTATAGTAAACTACTTTTTAATCTTTCTTATTTCACTTGAACCAGGCTAAATTATGGATAATTCTCAGATTCAGAAGAAAACTTTAAAAGTACTATGCCTAAACTCTCTTATGCCCCTCAAGTACAAAATGCTCATTAACGGTGAATTTGTAGATTCAGAAACTAAAGAAACTTTCAATGTAATCAACCCAGGCAATTCTCAAACTATCGCAATTGTTCCAAAGGGAACGAAAGAAGATGTGAAAAAAGCAATAGATTCTGCCAGAAAAGCATTCGACTCTGGCGTTTGGAGTGGTGCAACTCCTGGTGAAAGAGCTGAAAAACTACTAAAACTAGCTTACTTGATTGAAAAAAACATACCAACTCTTGCAAGGCTTGAATCGATGAACCAGGGAAAAACAATAAAGCAAGCCCAAGATTCAGACTTACCATTTGCTGTTGATAACCTGAAATTCTTTGCAGGTGCAGCCAGAATGCTGGAAGGGAAAGCAGCTGGAGAATACATGAACACCGGAACAAGCATTCTAAGACGTGAACCTTTAGGTGTTGTGGGCTCAATAGTCCCCTGGAATTATCCCTTTATGATTTCCATATGGAAAATAGCTCCAGCACTAGCTGCTGGCAATACAGTTATTCTCAAGCCTGCAAGCTATACTCCTATCACAGCTCTAGAGTTGGGTAAATTAGCAGTTAAAGCAGGCTTTCCAAAAGGAGTTTTGAACGTTATCACTGGTCCTGGTGCAACTGTTGGAGAAGAACTGGTAACAAGTCCTAAAGTTGACATGGTATCCTTAACTGGTGACACAACAACCGGTAAAAAACTTATTCAATTATCAGCAAACACAGTTAAGCGCCTACATTTGGAGTTAGGAGGTAAGGCTCCCTTTATCGTTTTTAATGATGCCAACATGAATGCAGCCTTAGAAGGAGCAATCGTTGGCGGGTTTGTGAATGGAGGACAAGACTGCACTGCAGCAACCAGGATCTATGTTCATAAGGACATTTACAAAACGTTTGTTGAAAAATTGACACAAAAGGCTAAGAAGATAAGAATTGGGAACCAACTGGACAGAAAAACTGACCTGGGCCCATTGGTAAGCGAGTCTCATAGGAAAAGAGTTGAGGAATACATAAAAATAGGCAAGCAGGAAGGTGCCAAAGCTGCCTTGGATTTGGGAAGACCAAAAGGAAAAGAATTTGAGAAAGGTTCATATCTCCAGCCTACAATTCTTTCTGATGTCAAGCAGGACATGCGCGTTTGCCAAGAGGAGATATTCGGCCCGGTTCTAGCAGTTCTTAAATTCAGCACAATGGATGAAGCTATTGAGATGGCCAACGGTGTTGCTTATGGTTTAGCAAGCTCGGTCTGGACCAAGGATGTTCATAAAGCATTCAAAGTTGCAAACAACCTGAAGTTTGGTGATGTCTGGGTAAACGATCATTTACCGCTAACTTCTGAACTTCCTCACCATGGTTACAAGCAAAGCGGCTCCGGAAGTGATCTTTCAATGTACTGCTTTGATGAGTACACCCAAGTCAAGCATGTTTATTTTGATCTAACAGACAAAGCACGCAAATCCTGGCACTACACTGTCTATGGGTCGAAATGATCTTCGGTATGCTGAATGTGAACTACTCTACCTGACCTACGCGAGAAAACGAGACACATATAGTGTATTTCTCAGAAATTCTTTAGTCGAGTTTCACTTGTTCCAGTTTTTTTATATCTTCTGGTGGAACTTCAATAAGTATGCCTACTCTATCACTAATTCTATGAACAAGACCGCAAATAACTAACCCGTCAGTATCATAGCCCACGCTGCGGAATACAGCTCCTACATATGAACCCGGATCACCAGGAAAAGAACCATATCCCTCTATCATTTTTTCTCTTTCAAGGAATCTAGTACCGGGTGTTCCAACTGCAACTACATTACCTCTAGGAATCACAATTTTAGGATGTTCTGGATCGGGCAGATACCTACCATCTAATGGTGGAAATTCTTTAATTGCCAATACTCTATCTCCTACTTCATTTTCTGGGATCACTATTACACAGTCTCTCCCATCCCATTTAAAATCAGCTACCGAGAAGCCTTTAATTACTAAGGCAAGGTTTGTTTCTCCTCGGTAGTCACTTGGCACTGAAAGGATCATTCTTACAAAAGCGCCATCTAGACGGCTATAATACCCGTGCTTGAAAACTACCTCATTATAGAATGGTTTTCCCGGTATTTCATAAGCAATTACTAAGTTTACTGGGAAGGGAGAAGCGGTCCAAAGTACGTCTGATAAGGAACCGGCATCAACAGTTGTTATGTGTTCAGCTAAATCCGGAGGTATAAGTTTAACCTTGATTCCATGCTCTGTATTGATAGCATCAAGCATTGGGTATATCTCCGCAAAAGTGTTTATACGCGGATGATCATGTTGTCTTTTGAGTATGCCAACAGTTCTTTTGCTTCCATTAAAATTAATAGTAGCCATATTTCGTATTGCCATTATGTTACCTCACCAAATATATTTTTGGAAAAGAAGCCTGTTAGAAACACAAGCTCCTAACGTTGTATTATAGACATTAATATATTTAAAG
>JACQQB010000002.1 GCA_016207225.1 Microcaldota archaeon
CTGTAAACTCTATCTCTCTTCTATTTTCTTCTTCACCTACAATCTCTCTAAATATAGTCCTTGCAACTTCCCTTTCTCTGACAGGATCAACATTAAAGTCATCTCTAAGTGGCTCCTGATCTCCCCATTTCATATTTTCAATTATTCAGTCGAACATAATTATAATCCTTCCGTCGTGAATATTCCATTCATACCAATATAATTCTTTTACGAATGTCGTAGATAAATTATATTAAGAGCCTAAGACAGAATAAAGGAAGGGACATGTCTTTACCCATCACAGCTTTCCAACTACAGACGGCGGAGAGACATAGTCTAGCTCTACTACCTACAAAGAAACCTAAAACTCCTTTAGAGCAAAATGAAGAAATATTACAACGCCATTTACCCCCACCTTATGCAAAATGGGTTTCTAACTTAATCTCTAACCTAAAACAAAGGCTAAACAACGAAAATGATGTTTTACTGGTTACTGGAAGGATAATCGATATTCTATTAACAAAAAAAGCAAAAACTGAAACTATAAAAAATTTGCAAGTGATTCATTGTGATGAAGGAGTAAAAGAAAGAACTCTATTATTCAACAGGATAGAGGAGCACATTACTGATTTGTTTTCAGACCCTATGAACTCTCCTACTGCACTACTAAGAAAAATTATGCAGTTCTTAACTTCACTCTACTCGTTACAGCCAGAGCAAATAGACAAAATACTCCCATTCTTCATTAAAATGCAAGTAAGCAACAACTACCATGAACCTAGCTTCGATATTAACAAAATCAACAACGCAATAAACAAACTAGAACATCTAAAATACGAAGGACTGGATGAAATAAGATCCAGGGTCCTTTCAATCCTTTCAAAATCCAGGATTAAAGAAGCAGAGGAATGGATTCTGGACTACCTAGAGCATAATAAAAAGCAGTTTAGAAATTTCATGCTCCGGGATCTCAGTCAAATCGAAAAATTTCTAATCGGCAATCTCTCAGAAGATGACCTTAAAAAAACCCTAGTACCTGTTTACATCTCCCTCGCATTCACAAGAAAAGTAAAGTGTTATGTTGAGGCTATGAAAAAGTTAGAGGGAAAATATGCCGATACTGAAAACTATGAAAACTACAAAGAGCAGTTAATCCAACTTATGGATAAACATCGCCGCCTATGCTATTCCAACAAGGTTACCTTAGACCCAAGAACTGGCCTTATTAAAATAAACAAGAGATTCTTCCTAGACATCATTGATAATGTTCAATCTATAGCCAAAGAGTTCAACCTAGATTGAGGGTGGTAAAAATGAGTTTAGCCCAATTCCCAAAAAAACAGCCTGAACCAATGCCAAGGGACTGGCGCACTACTGTTCATGAAATCAAAATCCAGCTCCGCTTGCCAATTACTGAAGGCCTTCAAGCCGTACCTGACAGTAAAACAGAAGCAAGAAAACTAGCCAGAAGCATTGATCTGGACGGGTTCTTCAATTATCTCTCCAGGGTCTACTCTCAAGAAGAAATGCTTGTATTCACAGAAAAAATTCTCGAAATTCTGAAAAGGGAAGACAATAACCCTTTATTCAGTGATGAGCGTCCTCTCGCCTTGAAAGATCACTTTGCAGAGCAAGCAAAACTCGATAGAATGCAAAGAATAGTAACCGGCTTCTCCAGGCTATACGCAACAGAAGTACCGATGGCTGATCTAATAACGGCACTAAATGACTTGGTATCCTACCAATATGTAGACCTTAAGAAAAAAATCCCAGTAACTCTAAACATCCTCCTATTCACAATAAAAGCCGAGGCTTCTAAAAAATTCGAGGCTGAACTGGAGCATGAAATAGAAGACAAACGAACTGTTGACATAATATCAAGGCAAAAAAGTTTCGAACGCCTATTCGAGTATCTAAGGAGGAAGATTGCTCATGACTTAAGCTCTTCAATTTCTCTCAGAAAGTGCGAGAGCCTATGGTTCGATATTCTAAACAATGAAGGAAGAAACCTCATAACTGCTCGTTACGATCCGGCAACTGGAAATTTTGACATAGGGTTCAACTTCCAAGTACTAAATAAAATCTCCACTGCAGTTCAAGAACAAGAGGATAAACTAAGATCAGACTACTATACCTTCAGGCAGTCCAAAAATGGTGCAGTACCCGACTTCATAATAGAAAGTTTAGCAGAGTGGTGCTTATTGGCACAGGTGGAACTACTGCTAAAAAGAAAACGTGGGGTAAAAGTAGACGATTCAGACCTAGAATTCATAAGGAATGCGTACACCGAATCCTTGAAAGTCCTTCAAGGAGAATCAAAAGCATTCAAGCTAGACTATTCCGTTGTAATTCATGGAATCAAAGGCGTAGACGGAATCAATGGCATAGTCAAAATAACTGAAAAATACGATTTACCTGAATTCAGGGAAGATGACAGCCAGATTTCAAGGTATGAAATAAAGCGTTTAAGGCAATATCTCCTCAACGAACTTCTCAACAACGTTCTCGATAGACATACCAAAGTAACACAAGAAAAACCCAAATCACAAGAAGCACAGCATGTAACTCAAGACTTAAACTTCCTGACAAATCTTATCAACACCTACGAAAATGCAATCCTAAGATGGACAGGAACACTTTCCAGATCACAGTATAAACACAATATCAAATCCCTAGCAGATCTAGCCAATAGATATGGGGCACAACAATTCATTCAATCAGAGGATCACATGTTCTAAAACTAATGGCCAATCGTAGAGTTTATTAACTCCCCATTCAAATAATCCTTTGTTGATAGGATGAAGCCAAGAATTGCAGTAGCCTTACAAGCAAAGAGCATAAGTGAGCTCAGAAAACTAATAAAAAAAGCAGAGAAAAAAGCCGATTTTCTGGAATTGAGATTAGATTACCTGTCCAATTTTAACGGAATTAAGAATCTACTGAAAACTATCCATAAACCTACAATACTGACTCTTCGCCCGACATGGGAAGGTGGGAAATACAAGGGAAGTGAGGCTAAAAGAATCAACACTCTAAAAGATTTAATCCCACTCACAAAATTCCTAGATATCGAATTAGACTCCAAAAGGGTTGCTGAAATAAAAACTTCCTGCAAAAGGGCAGGAACTAAACTCATAATCTCCAAGCATTTCTTCAACTCTACACCAACCAACAAAATACTTAAGAAAATTCTCAAAAAACAAATTTCTCTAGGTGCGGATATCTGCAAGCTAGTCACCTTTGCAAATAAGTTTGAGGACAACTTAACAGTACTTGATTTAGTAAGACTCACGAGTAAAAAAACAAAAATAGTTTCATTCTGCATGGGCGAACTTGGTGTGGCTTCCCGCATTTTATCAACTTTGGAAGGAGCCTACTTCACGTTTGCGTGCCTGGAATACGGAAAAGAAACTGCAAAAGGGCAGGTGAGCATAAACGATATGCTCAAACTTTATGACTTATTGGTGTAGTCTATGTCAACCAACAATATCCAAATATGCTGCGTGATTGGTCACCCTGTAAAACACTCACTTTCTCCAGCAATGCACAATGCAGCTTTCAGAAAACTGAAACTTAACTACACTTACCTAGCTCTTCCAGTCCTAAGGGAAGAGTTGAAAATTACTCTTGATGCCCTAAAACTTATCAATACAAAAGGTCTAAATGTCACAATACCTCATAAGGTAGAAGTTTTGAAATATCTTGACAAAATAGACCCGCTTGCTAAAAAAATTGGTGCAGTGAACACCATTGTAAACATAAAAAACAAACTAATTGGTTACAACACTGATGCCTATGGGGCAATAGATGCCTTAGGACACAAAGGTGTTAGACTAAAAGACAAAAATGTAGTAGTTCTAGGTTCAGGAGGCTCAGCAAGGGCAATAACATTCGCACTTTTACAAGAGAAAGCTTCCTCCATAACTGTACTTAACAGAACACCTTCAAATGCTTTCTCACTCATCCAAGAACTTGGCACAAGTTCTACTTCTTCAGGGGCTGGCGAACTAAATAACTCGAACTTAAAAAAATACTTAGACTCAGCAGACATATGCATAAACACGACTTCCCTTGGCATGACTCCAAGAGTAAACTCCTCTCCTGTTCCAAAGCGTTTGCTGAATAAAAACTTAACAATGTTCGATATAGTGTATAACCCCAGGATGACTAAACTACTGAAAGAAGCTAAAAATAAGGGTTGCAACATAATATCAGGTGAGCTAATGCTACTCTACCAGGGTGCTAGAGCATTTAAATTATTCACAGGCAAGAATCCACCCTTAGGCATAATGCTTAAAACAATCATAAAAAACCTCAAGTGATCCTATGAACATAATACTTCTGGGCTTTATGGGAACCGGAAAAACATCAGTAGGCAAAAAACTGTCAGGAAAGCTTTCAATGCATTACATAGACACTGATGAAATGATAGAAAAAGAAGTCAAGCTGGAAATATGGCGCATATTCGCTGAGTTTGGAGAACAATACTTCCGAGAAATTGAGAAAAAAGCAATAGAAAAAGTTTCAAAACTCGACAACTATGTCATTTCTACTGGCGGTGGAATGGTTTTATTCGAAGAAAACATAAAAAATCTAAAAAAACACGGGAAGCTGATTTGCTTAACTGCAAGCCCTGAAGAAATATACAAACGAATTGAAAAAGAAACACACAGGCCACTGCTCAAAACTCCCGATGCAAAAACAAAAATAAGGGAACTGCTTAAGTTAAGGGCACCCCTATATGCAAAAGCAGATCATATTATAGATACCACTAATCTAAATGTAGATGAAGTAGTTGAAAAAATTGAAAAATTAATAAGGTGAATAAGTGAAACCAATCCATTTTGTATTCATAATAAGCTTTCTACCATTACTTGTAAATGCATGCACTTTTGCCGAAAAATTAGAGGTTCAAGTTTTTGACCAGCAAAATAAAGGCATAGAAACGGCTCAAGTAATAATCACCTACCAAAAAAATACCAACCTAACCATCGATGGTAAAATAGCTGGTTTTACTGATGAAAACGGCATTTTCACAACTCAATTATGCAACAATGTACACCCTGACATAGCCGACTCATTCTACACGATTGAGGTCAAAACCACATCCAAGAGCGAAACGCGTAAAACTAGGTATGGGGAAAATACTCACGTAAAACCAGGTTTGCACTACGAATCTTTCACATTGCCAACTACATACCAAAAAATGACAATAGTGGTTCGAGATGGCTCAAACAACACCTATTCAAATTTACCGGTAACTCTAACTTCTCCTTACACAATAACTCGCAGAACAGATGCTAACGGAGCTACTTACTTCTCCATCGAATCCTTTAATTCTTTTACAGTCTTCACCTCATATGAGGGAGTAAATGTAACTGAATCCTTCAACTCTGGAAATGAATCCAGGACCTATTACCTAAATCTTCCAATATTCAAGACTTATGTCCTAGTCAATGTTCTAGATGAAACCAATTCCGGAATTGAAAATGCGACTGTAATCTTAACAGACACAATAACACGGGTAAACTATACCAACTTCAATGGCAGGGCAAGTTTCTACAATATAAACAGCACTTCTGTAGAAATTCTTGTGGAATTCCAGGATGTTCGCTTTGAGCAAAAATACAATCTGCTAGAATCAAGGATAATCAACATTCCGTTTGATTTAAACCCAATTAACTTCATTTCTTTCCACACCAACATAAGCAAAGACAATGAGACTTGCTCTATCAATTTCTATGCGAATGTTTCTAATAAAAGAAGAACTGCCAGCTCAACCGAAGCTGACCTCAACTATTCATTTGATAAATCCTCCTGGTCTGTTGAAAAAATGTCTAATCTTACCAACAAATCAGAAACCATCCTATTCTTCTATTCCACACCCTGTCCTAACAACGATTCCTTCGACATCTACTACACGATTAAGGCAAGCGATAAATACAGTTCAAGGGAAACTGGCCCAGACCAATTCGGGATAAAGCCTCCAATATACTTCAACCAAACAAATCAAAATGCTTCTGGCAATGCAACTATCTCTAACGACACCAAACCACCTGAGCCTGAAAAAAAACCAGTTGAAACGACTATCGACTTCCTGATTACAATCTTCTCTCTATTCATTGTAGGACTAGGCGCAATAACTCTAGTACTAATAATCCTCCACATTCTAAAAAGAGAAAAGAAAAATTAACTCTATCTTAACCTAATTGCATCCAGATTCATCGGAGCTCTGCTTTCTATGTGCGCTAGCTTGCTTATTGTCCTTGCCCATTCCTCGCACTTGCTCTCTTCTCCATGCAGTGTGAACACTCTTTCAGGTGTAGGCCTGACGCTTCTTATAAAATTCATTAGCTGATTCCTGTCGCTGTGCCCACTAAATCCTTCTACGGTTTCAACACGCATATTCATCTTCAGGGTTTCAAGCTTTCCATCCTCTCCCAGTATCGGCACTTCCTTCGACCCTTTCTGTATTTTTCTTCCCAATGACCCTGAGGACTGATAACCAACGAAGACTAAAAGATTCTTCTCATTGTCCGCCAACATCTTCAGATATTCCACGGAGGGCCCTCCGCTCAACATACCAGAAGGGGCCAAGATTACACACGGATCTCCGTTTACTATCTCTTCTCTGTTCTTCTTAACTGCCTCAAATGTCTTTGATTCGAATGGGCTGTCATTACTCAAAATCCTTCTTTGCAAGTTCTGTCTCAAGTATTCCGGGTAAGCAGTATGGATTGCAGAAGCCTCCAGAATCATACCATCGATATAAACCTTATAGTTGAAATCAGGATTTTGGTGGGCATATTCCTCTAATACCAACATTATCTCCTGGGATCTTCCAACTGAGAAAACTGGCACTAGCACTTTACCCCTGTTGTCCAAAGTCTGCTTTATTGTAGCACAAAGCCTCATGTCTCCTTCCTGCCTTTGAGGCATGATGTCATCCCTTCCACCATAAGTGCTCTCTATGAACAAAGTCTCAACTCTTGGGAAAGATGTGTTGGCAGGCTCAAACAGCTTACTGTAACCAAATTTCATATCTCCTGAGTAAACCAAATTATGCAGCCCTTCACCAATATGCAAGTGAACCATTGAACTGCCAAGAATATGGCTTGCATTATGGAAGGTTAGCTTTATCTCGGGGCTTATATCTGTAACTTCCTCATAATCCCTAACTATGCACCTGTTCAACATTTTCCTCACATCTTTTTCACTGTAAGGGGCCTTACCCGTTGACTTATTCAAAATATCAATATAGTCAAACTGCAAAAGGACCATCAAGTCCCGTGTTGGCGCAGTACAATAAATGGGCCCATCATACCCGTAAGCATAGAGGTAAGGCACAAAGCCCATATGATCCAAGTGTGAATGTGTAACTATCACAGCATCCAGCTGGTCAAGCATCAAGTTCATGGCATTAAGATACGGAAATGCTTTAGTACCCTCAGGTGTTTCAGGATTTACGCCACAGTCTATCAATATCTTGTTATTCGGTGTCTGAACCAATATACAAGTTCTACCAACTTCCCTAAAGCCACCCAAAGCAGTAACCTTAACCCAGTCACTCTTAACCAAAGGTGTGCCTATCTTCTTCCCCAAGCCAACCAAGAATTTCCTCCTATTCTCCGATTCCTTCAGCAAAGATGACCTAATGCCCTTTATAGTTTCTGAAGGCATAGTGGGCGTTCTCAAAATTCGCTGTGCCCACCCTGTCTGCAATATAACCTCCTTTAAAGTAGCCCCACCCTTGCCTATAACCAAACCAGGCTTTAATGACTCGATCCAGACTTCCCCAAACTCCGGGCAGAATCTTATGTCTGAAACTCCTGCTTCTACTGGTAACAATTCCTTTATTTTTTTCAAAGCATCATCAGGAGGCAATAAAGCGCTAGAATCGCTTCTGACTATTATTCTCTTCCTAAGGGTAGTGGCTAACCTTTTAATCAACGTTTCATCTGCATAAAAAGCCTTTATGTTCTTCAGATAAAGGACAATGTCTGGTCCTTCACATTCTGCCTTCGTTAACTGTGCTTCTGGAGGTAATATGTCCTCTACTCTCTTATGAAGCTCTGCAAAGTTGTTCAAAACCTAGTCCCTCCTTTAGTGTTTAATCTACTTATCTTTCAATTACTGAATTTACTTATGATTATTCACTGGTGCACCTTGAAAAGGCATCTGCACTTACTCTAATATCTTCTTTATTTCTGCTTTCGTGTATTTCTTAAACTCATCCTTGCTTATTGCGACTAAATCCATACCATCGCCAGTTGCGCAGTCCCTTTTCATTGCTACTGACAAAGCCCTTAACACAAGCTTCAAGTTATCCTTTATGGGCTTATCCTCCCTGTAAGAATCTTCCAAAACACCATAGGCTACGGGTGAGCCGCTTCCTGTCGAGACAAACGTTTCCTCTGTCATAGCCCCTATCGGGTCTAGGCTATAGATTCTGGGCTGTTGATCCAGGCCACCTATTAAAATCTGAACTAAAAACGGGAAGAATTTATATGAATGCATTATATTTGCCATCAATGATGTCGCTGCATTAACGCTCAGGGGCATACCTGTCCTTGTTTTATAAAGAGATATCTCTGCCTTCATTAATCTTACTAATGCTTGTGCATCCGCAGTCATTCCTGCTATTGTAACAGCAGCCCTGTCATCAATCTGATGTATCTTATCTACATCTCTGCTTGCAACAAAATAACCCATGCTTGCTCTCTTATCCGCTCCGAAAACAACACCGTCTGAGCAAAGAACTCCAACAGTCGTTGTCCCATGCAATGTCTTGTTCTCCATTTCTGACCACCACTATCTACTTATTAGCTTTGATTAGAATGAGGGATTTCTGTATCAATTCTATACCCATATATATTTAAATCTTTGTTGTACTTTTGACTTATCACTCCACTGTTCTCACTAACTTCCTCCCCATAAGTACCAACCTCTTCACTATTCGCATTGCTTATTTGCGTATTCTCAACCACTGTTTTCTCGCTATCATTCTGCTTAACCATTAGTTTTTCACCAGCTTTACCAACAAGCATATTCTTACTGCTTTCACTCAAATTCACAAGCGTCTTTCTTTTATTCAGTGCGTTCATCAAAACCTTATTCTGCTGGGCTCTTGTCAAATGATCAGTTAACCCCGGGCCTGTCTTCCATGTATCTATCTGCCTTGAAAATAAGTCTATCTGCATCTCATTTCTATTGAACTGCTCAAGAATATCCTTTTGGATAAAAACTGGCCAAACCTTGCCAATGTATGCAATTACTTTTCCATCCTCATTTTGCTCTACATTGTTTATCCTGCCCGTCAAACTACTCTCCATCTTAGGTATCTCCTCCCGCAAACTCCTAAGCTCATCAAACTCATTCTCACTCAAATTATGGACAATTAGTCTCTTTCTCAGCTCATCAATTCTTTTTAGCTTGGTATGGAATTCCCCATAGGTCTTATCAAAAATGCCGACATTCTCTTCCGCTATCCTGACACTTATTACCGTACCGCTCAGGTCAACATCCCTTAAATGTACTCTGGGGGAAGCTTCTGAACTAACAACATTCTCCTGAACATTCTTCTCCTTCATTTTGATTGTCAAAACGTTATTACTATACTCGCAAGAAAAATCCAAAGCTATCAAACCTGACACTATTCTCCCCAACACCTCATACTCGATCGAATCAATAACCATACTTCCTGATGCCATCTCACCACTGCAGATTTTTTTTAATTCGCTTAAATTGAGACTATCTGCTAAAGAAAGCAAAGAATCTCTAATCTCCTTTTTTTTCTCTTCATCCAACATATTTACCACTACTTTTCTCATATTCTGCAAACAAATCTGCCACTGTCTTTGGCCGTTCTCTTGCTGCAATCAAAACTCTTTCAGAATATTGCACAATGCTCCTAAGGCTCTCTACCAATTCTTTAAGCGCTGCAGGTATTGAAAGAACATTCTCTCTCATTGCTCTTAATATTTCTTCAACTCGTTTATAAGCTACTGCTAAACTACTCTCTCTGGCAACCTGGACTTTCTCTTCTGGTTTCTCCACAGCTTCAATTCTTGCAGCAAGCGGTTGCTCAATAAGTGTTTCTTCAACTACTATTTTCTTAGGCACAACGATTAGTTCAGGTTTTTTTATGCCAGTTATTTCCTCTAACTCAGGTCTTTGTTTTTGAAATTCAGGTTTAGGCTGCACCATTCTCTGAGGTACTACTGTCAAGTCCACAGGTTTTTTATTTTTTTTAATCGTTTGCTCCTGCATCAGCTACCCTCGATAAGATTTTCTCTCTTCCGTATTTAAAGGTTGGGGGCGGGCGGGGTTTAAAACAACCTATGTTGGAGGTGAATTATGGCCGAACCACCCCGCCCTAAAATGAGTTTTTTAGTCGCCTTGCCAGTATAAACTCGTGATATAGTAAACTGTCCTTCCTGCTTGCTTTTTCTCAAGCACGCCTTGCTCAAATAACTTATTCAATCTTGCACTTGCAGCATTCTTTCCTTTGTAATTTAAACTTTTCTTAACATCCTCTGCGCATGCCATTCCCCTTTGCTTAATGAATGCCAAGATCTCCTTGTCCACATCTGGCAAGATCACCGGTGCCTTCGGTCTATTCCTGCCTGGCAAATTCTCCTCTACTCTGCTAATTCTTGCTTCCAATGCCTCTAACTTGGTGTAAATATTCTTCAGAATTCTGTTACTGTTCTCCCTTTCACTTAAAACTTTGAACATCAATGAACCTAAAACCACAGGATCCTTGAACTTTAGCAATTCCTTTTTTAACTCCCCAACAATATCCTCCTGGCTTGAGGGTGCGATATCTTTATATACATCGTTTTCTTTATCCATTCAATCATCCTATGATCATGGTAGTGTCATGATTATGTCATGATTCTTTTTAAACCTTTCGGTTCCAGGACTAAAAAAGGCTTTAAAACCGCCTTTAGGTCAAAAAAGGTTTTAAAAAAGGTACAAAGCTCTTGTGACACCTGAAAAGCTTCAAAATCAAAAAATAACCATTATTGATTGTTATGGACAAGAAACCTTTCGAAATAATAAACGACATTTACGATGCATTCATCGATGTTGAAATAAGGGCTCTTCGTAAAATAAGTAATGATTGTATCACAGAATACTCGATAGAGCACAGCTATGACCTTTTTCTCCTGAGCTTAATCTCCTATTCGATTGCCAAGCTTTTAGAAAAACCTCACTACTGGAAGGATAAAACACGCGCAACCTTGGCGGGGAAAGCAGACAAGGCCTTGCAACGATCCATTATTTTTGCAAAGGAGAAAAATCAAGAAGGATTCACAAACTCACTGAACCAGGTAATTCAAGAAATGACCCAGGCTGATGTTCAGGACAAGAGATTCGTCAGGGACATGTTTGAAAAAGCAAGGGTAAAGGCTGCAGCCCGTCTCTATGCGCAAGGAATTTCCTTGGGTGCCGCCTCAGAACTCACTCAGATCGACAAGCGTGATATCCTTGAATATGCCGGCAAGACTATGATGTTTGACAAGTTTGGAAAGACTAAAAAAATGAAAGAGAGGTTACGAGATGTCAGAAGAATCTTCAAATGAGAATTTGAAAAACTCAATAACATGTGATTCCAGCTCAATAATATCCCTGACAGACTCATGCCTATTACACGTGCTGAGGGAAGTCAAGCGCTACCTGAACGGAGAATATGTAATAACTCCTGCAGTAAAGTACGAATGCATAGACAATGCATTAAGAATAAAGCAGCATGAACTTTCTGCCCTCCGTCTCCAGCAGTCCCTGAACCGAGGCTTGTTCACTCTAGCACAGCCTCGTGAACTCGAACAAAAAACCCAGGAGATAATGTACATCGTGAACAATGTCTACTTTGTAAAGAAGAAGCCGATTAAGATTTTACAAAAAGGCGAGGTGGAGCTTCTTGCCCTAAACTCGATACTCAACATTCATAACATGCTCGTGGATGAAAGAACAACACGTACGCTCATAGAAGCCCCGGAATCATTAAGAGACCACCTGGAATTTGAGTACAACCATTCTGTTGAAATAAACGAAGCTAACCTGAACAAAATCCTCACCATGACACGCGGCCTTAGCA
>JACQQB010000018.1 GCA_016207225.1 Microcaldota archaeon
GGCAATGGATTCCCACGTCCATCCTTTCCTTCAACAGTTACTTCAAGTGTGTATATCCTATGCGTCTCTGTTGCGGACAAGGTGAAAGGCTGCGAAGCAACTAGCACATGCTTGTTTATTTTACAGTCATTCTGGTCAATATTCACATTAGTCCCACTTTCCTTTATTACCACACTACAGCTGTCCACAGTAGGTACACCTAATATCTGCCATTCCACTGTGGTTCTTTCTCCTTCATAGACTACTTCATCCTGCGGTTGTGTTATATTTGAATAATGGTCAGTGACTATCTGGTTAAATTTCTGCGTATCAAGCCTTTCCAAATTATCATAGGTCGGAACAGCTTTTATGACTGCATGGTTTATTCCAAGGGTCAATGGATAGACCACATAAAGGGTAATTGCAAGTGCTATGAGTGTAGAGCCCAGCCTCCTTGTTATCGGGAAAGCCCTTAGGACTATGCCCAAAGGCAAGAAAATTGAAAACATCGTTTCCTCAATGAATTTTAGCAAAGTGCTCTGTGCGATTAATACTACGTCCATGATGGCGAGCGTATCTGATACCGTGATCAAGGTATTACTGATCATTGCCAGGCCTGCAGCAGGCGTCAGGCCAACGTTAACTCTTAAACCTACAGCAAAAGGGTCCACCGGGGCCGACACTGTCAAAGTACCCAGCGCATCGATATACTGGTCCGCAATAATCAATGAAATGTATGTATCCAGGATTCTCGTATCCACTTCTTTCAGGTATGCTTCAGCCACTTCAAAATGCGGGGGAAGTATCTTGTGCCCACCCTCAACCACCGGAACTCCCAGGGGTCCACTGGCATCCTCAGTTGAAAGACTAACCGCAGCAATAAACACGTTGAGTAAAATCATGACTGCCAGCACTGAACCCAGGAAAAAAGTAGAAATAATAGACTCGTATAACTCATTCTTTGCCCAGGCATTAAGCTCTGGCATTTTTACTAACTCCGCTATCATGTAGGCTATCCCAACAAGCAGGAATGAGATGACGATTGCAACAAGGCCTATCGGGACCCACTCAGTCAAATTCTGTACTGGGTCAAAATAGCCCTCAGAGGTTTTGCTAATGCAGCCAAATAAGAAAAAGCCAATTACAAGCAACAGGAGAGAACTCCTCAGTTTTTGCATATGTATTATTGCTGAATTACAGTTTATATTATTTTTCCCATTATATCTATAGGTATGGACATCAACTTTAATGAAATTGAAAGAAAGTGGCAAAAAAAGTGGGAAGAAGAAAGGATATTCGAGCCAAATGTAATGAAAGAAAAGAAGAAGTTTTACCTGACTGCAGCGTTCCCCTACCCCAACAGCCCACAGCACATAGGCCATGCAAGAACCTACACAACTACCGACGTCTATGCACGCTACATGCGCATGAAAGGCCACAACGTTCTATTGCCAATGGCATTCCACGTTACAGGCACGCCTATTCTGGCAATGGCAAAGCGCCTGGCTTCAAAAGACAAAGAGCTTTTAGAAATTTTTGAAAACATCTACAAGATACCAAAGGATGTTGCACAATCCCTAACAGACCCCAAGCAGCTCGTGACCTTCTTTAGCAAAGAGATAGAGCAGGGAATGCGGGAAATGGGCTTTTCAATAGACTGGAGGAGAAAATTCTATACTTTCGATTCACTCTTCAACAAGTTCATCTGGTGGCAATTTTCGAAACTACATGAAAAAAACCTTTTGAAAAAAGGCTCCCATCCTGTACCCTGGTGCCCTAACTGTGACAATGCGATTGGCGCACACGATACCCAAGGTGATGTAGACCCGGAACTTGGCGAATACGTTCTAATAAAATTCAAGTATAATGATTCATCCATCCTGACCGCTACCTTCAGGCCTGAAACAATCTATGGGGTAACCAACATCTGGTACAACCCAGAAGCCGATTATGCATACGCCATGATTGACGATGAAAAATATCTCATTTCCAAGGAGACAGTCGATAAATTCAAAATGCAAGGCAAAGCTGTCAATGTAATTAAAGAATTAAAAGGCTCTGAAATTAACGGCACATGCACAAACCCGATCAATGATGAACAGGTTCCATTATATCCTGCTAGCTTTGTAGACCCAAAAAACGGCTCAGGAATTGTCATGAGTGTTCCTGCCCACGCTCCCTACGACTTCCTGGCTCTAAGGGACTATCATGGAATTAAGGAAGGGGAGCTCAAGCAGGTTCTAAAAATCGATGGCTATGGAAACTTCCCTGCAAAAGAAATCTCAGAAAAAATGGGCATCAAGGATCAGAATGATTCCAAGGCAGATGAAGCCACTAAAGAAATCTACAGGAAAGAAGCGCATACCGGGGTTATGATTGTAGGCAAGTACAAAAATGAGAAAGTAATACATGCAAAGGAAAAGATAAAATCTGACTTGATAAACGAAAAAAATGCCTTAACGATGCATGAAATAATCAACGGGCCTGTCTACTGCAGGTGCGGGACTTTGGCTCTGGTTAAAACAGTTGAGGGCCAGTGGTTCATTAACTACGGGGATGAAGAATGGAAGAACTTAACCCGCGAATGCTTCTCCAGAATGAACATCATTCCAAAAAAAGCAATAAGTGAATATGAATATACTATAAACTGGCTTAAGGAAAAAGCATGCGCAAGAGCCAGCGGTTTGGGCACTCCATTCCCGTTTGACAAAAAACAGGTAATAGAGTCTCTTTCTGACTCGACCATTTACATGGCTTTTTATGCAATTGCCCACCATCTAAGGAAGCTGCCAGAAGATAAAATCAACAACGGGTTTTTTGATTCAGTATTCCTTGGAAAGGATTATGATGGAATCGATAAAAAAGAGCTTGACGGCATAAGGCAAGAATTCCTTTACTGGTATCCTTTAGACTCCCGCCACTCAGGTGCTGACCTTATCCATAACCACCTGACCTTCTTAATCTTCAATCACGTTGCAGTTTTTCCCAAAGAATTTTGGCCCAAGCAAATCGCTACGAATGGATTTGTACTAATGGAAGGTAAGAAAATGAGCAAGAGCCTGGGCAACATTTTACCGTTAAGGGAGGCGATCAAGCGTTTTGGCGCAGATATCGTCAGGTTTTCAGTTGTTAGCGGTGCAGATTTGTCCCAGGACAGCGACTTTAACCAAACGATGGCTGAAGGCATAAGTGCCAGGTTAAAATACATACTTAACCTGATAGAGGGGACTAGTAAAAACGGAAAAGAACTAAAGCCAATAGACAGATGGCTTCTTTCCAAGCTGCATAGGAAAATACTGCTTGTAGACGGACAGTTCCAAAAACTTGAAATAAGGGACATAACCCAGGAAATATTCTACAATACTGTAAATGACCTCAGGTGGTATGTAAAAAGAACCAAAGACTTCAGCGCACTAAGGGAATATCTTGAAAACTGGACCTTGCTAATTTCCCCATTCATGCCTCACATAAGTGAAGAGATCTGGCATATACTTGGCGAGAAGAAATTTGTTCCAGACTCCAAATTCGTTTCTACTGCAGGATTTCCCCAGGCTAATCCAGAACGTATTGACGACAGTATAGAATCAGCTGAAGATGTAGTCCTAAGAACCAAGCAGGACATCGAAAGCATTTTGCAAATAGTCAAAAAACAACCCAACAAGATTTTCCTATACGTTGCGCCTAACTGGAAACGTGAACTGTACAAGCTAGCTTACAAACACAAGAAATTTGACCTGGCAATGAAAGAAGCAATGCAAAACAATGAAATAAAACCACAAGCACAGAATGCAATCAAGGTATTGCAATCCCTTACCAAAACCGTAAATGAACTAAGCAGTGTATGCTTAACAGTTGAAAATGAACTCGAAGTCCTAAACAGCGCTATTGGTTTCTTTAAAGATGAATTCAAGGTTCAGGAAGTGTTCGTAAGGAATGAGGATGAAGCACCCGAAGAACAAAAGAAAAAAGCCAGCCAGGCAATGCCAATGAGGCCAAGTATTTATTTAGAATAGCCCTAATTCCATTTATGAAATTTGAAAAATGCCTATGCGTTAAAATACCTAAAAAACACGCACAGGAAACAAGGGAAAAACTAATATCCCTGGACTTAATAGACCTTTTCCATAAACCAAAAGCAATTGGAAATTTTGTCTATTTCCCAGTAGTAACCAAGCCTAAAAACTACAAAACCACCTTTGCACAACTTACAAAGAGAGACTTAAAACCCAATAACCTGAAAGAGGCACTGAAAAATTCTTTAAATGACAAAGAGATTGAGCATCTAACTTCATCCTTCGATATTATTGGCGATATAGCGATCTTGGAAGTAGCTGATGAACTAAAGAAAAAAGAAGAGACAATAGCCAAAGCAATAACCGAAGTTAACAAAAGCATCAAAGTAGTCCTTGCAAAAGAAGGAAAACGGGAAGGAGTTTTCAGGCTAAGGAAACTAAGGCATATATTTGGTGAAAAAAGAACAGTAACTGTTCATAAAGAAAACAACTGCCGCTTTAAATTGGATGTTGCCAAGGCTTATTTTTCACCCAGATTAGTTTTTGAAAGGTCCAGAATTGCAGGCTTGATCAAATCAGGAGAGACTGTAGTGGTAATGTTTGCTGGTGTAGGTCCATTCGCAATAATTCTGGCAAAAAACAATCCAAGTTCAAATGTCTTTGCCATAGAGCTTAATCCACATGCTTTCAGATACATGAAAGATAACGTTTCCTTGAATAAATGCACCAATGTAACACCTGTTTTTGGGGATGTCAAGAAACTAGTTCCAAATAAGTTTATCAACTTTGCCGACAGGGTGTTAATGCCACTTCCAAAAGGGGCAGAGGCATTTCTAAAGGAAGCTTTTCTGGCTGCTAAAAAAAATTGTATAATCCACCTGTACACGTTTGCAAATGAAAGGGACCCTTTCTCAAAGGCAATTGAAAAAATAAAAAAAGAGGCTAAACGCATGAAAAGAAAAGTCAAAATAATCAATAAACGGGCAGTAAAGCCCTATGCACCTTACATAGTGCAAATAGTAATAGACTTTCTAGTCAAATAAAAAATCAGGCTTCTCCTTCCACTATCTTCTTTGTCTTTCCTTCAAACTCATGTATAATTCTGGAGTATTCTTTTTGCTTCTGCTCCAGTGTTAAATTTTTATCGCCATAGACTCTGTCTATCCTCACCTTGTATTCTTCATAAGTCTTATTCAAAACATCTATCTGGTTCATGTAATTTACTCCTATGCCTGCTGCAATTTCCTAACTGCACTATCATAAACTAGCTTTAGTGCAGCGTTTGCTGTCTCATACTGCCTGCGATCTTCCCGAGCTTTTGTTATAAGGTCCCAGAGCTCCCCAGTCTTTACTTGCACTGTAGCTGCTACCCTTCTTATTATTCCTACTTGTTCTACCATGTCAACACCGTATTCCTTATCTCTCAACATTTATATATACCTTTTCCTAACTCCTATACGATGGAAAATCCAGATCTGGAGAAGATAGTTTCACAACCTACTTGGCGGGCAATTCTTCTAGAATTAGTCGCAACCGAACAACTGGACCCCTGGAATATTGACATAGTGGACATTACTGACAAGTACATCAAAAAAGTAAAAGAACTGCAAGTCCTGGACTTACGCATACCTGCAAACCTCATCTTAGCAGCAGCCATTCTGCTAAGGTTCAAAAGTGAAGCTTTGAAGTTTGAGGAAGAGGAGCAAGTGGTACAGGACCAAACATACATAGAGGAAGAAAGGGCACCAGTGGAAATACCAATATTATCACTAAGGACAAGAATACCACCTAAAAGAAAGGTTACCCTGCAAGAGCTAATGCAAGCACTGGAAGATGTCTTCATGGCTCAAAAAAGAAGGGAATTGAAGAAGCAGCACCAAGTAATTTTCGAGTCTATCTCAATCGAATTGCCCAAATATGACATAAGCAAGAAAATGGATGAAATACTGCATAAGGCGCAAAATCTAGCAGATTCGGAAGGTTTCTTAACTTTCTCATCTCTATTATCTGACACTAGCCCCAAAGAGAAAATCTACACATTATTACCCATCCTGCATTTGGCGCAGGATGACAAGATAGTAATTTCACAAGAACAATGGCTTGGAGAGATACTAATCTATCTGGTAAAACTAGAGAGTGAGTTAAATGGAGATACGGCAAAACCAGCAAACGCAAGCTAAAGAACTAGAGCCCAGAAGAATAATCGAGGCAGCTTTGTTCATGAGTGCAAAACCACTCAGCTTAACCGACCTTTCGAAACTAACTAAAATTGCCGCAATCGGCTTTATAGAGGAGCAAATAAAGAACTTGCAGCAGGAATACGAGGAAAAAGACAGTGCATTGCAAATAAGCTTAGAGAACGGGAGCTATGTAATGCGCATAAGGACTGAGTACCTGAAGTTTGTCAGGGACTTTGCCCAAGAGGCGGAAATAGGCAAAGGGGCATTGAAAGTCCTGGCTTTAATCTCCCAAAACGAAGGAATTTTGCAATCCAAACTGGTAAAAATGCTTGGTGCAAGTGTCTACATCTATGCGAAAGAACTTTCAGAAAAACAGTTTGTAATTACTGAAAAGAGAGGCAGGAGCAAAATCTTTAAACTCACTCAAAAATTCAAAGACTACTTCGCTTAAACCTATTTACCAGAACTCCAATCACTATTCCTATCCCAAGAGCCACAATTATATACACATAATCTACTGGTTTACTAACCTCTTGTTTTCTAATCTCCTTAACTTCGTAAAGAAAGTCCTCCGGAGCATACGTTTTACCAGGATTAGACTCTTTATTAAACGTAATAAAAATCTCATAAACTCCGGGTGTTTCCAAATTCCCGTTAACTTGCGTTATAGCAGGATTTGCAGAGAAGTTTTTTTCCAAGAAAACTTTTTCATTCCTAACAATCCTTACGGTTCCATTCACCTTTTCATTCAATAAGCCATTACGGTCCCCTATTGAGATAACTAGACTAAAATTCTGATTTTCAAAAGGTGAAATAGGGGCGCTGGAAAGCTGAACAAAAAGCTCGTCTGCAACTTGCAAATAGCCTCCGTGCGCAGAAACTAGGCCCATCATTACAACAAATAAAAATAAAGTCTTCATTGGTAAATTGACACAATAAAAGTATAAAAAACAAACCCTAAAGTCTATTATGGAAATCGTAGGCTTGGATCTGGCCGGCTCGCCAAACAGGATGACAGGCTTTTGCAGTTTTAACGGAGATTCAATCAAAACCAAAATTCTCCATACTGACGATGAAATTATCTCCGAAACTCTCAAACTAAAGCCTCAGGTCATAGCAATCGACGCTCCACTATTCCTGCCTAAAGGAAGGAAGTCAATAGAAGAAAGAAACAACGTTCATCTAAGGGAATGCGATAAGGAACTTGTAAAGCTTGGAATCAAGTTTTTTCCAATAACTCTAGGTCCGATGCGAAAACTCACTACTCGCGGGATCAGCCTTAAAAAAATCTTTGGGAATTCTGGAATGGAAGCAATTGAAACCTATCCTGGTGCAGCTCAAGACATACTCGGTATACCCAGAAAACAAAAAGGCCTGGATAAGCTTAGCAAGGGTCTTGAAAATTTGGGTCTAAGGTTTGACTCTAATCTAACTCATGATGAACTGGATGCGGTAACCTGTGCATACGTTGGCAAGCTATACCTTCAAAATAATTATCTAGCTTTAGGGGATAAAAAAGAAGGTTTAATGGTATTGCCACTCCATCCATGAGAAAGAAGATGAAAACATGAAGAAAGTAGCAGTAGTCTGCTCCAATAAGCGGGAAAGAGAGAACCTTAAGCGCTCCAAGCATGCTGAAAGCTGTAAATTTATCCTAGTCGGGACAGAAGACGGAGCTTGGAGACCTGGGTTTAGCATCACACTATTCCTGAAAGAACAGCTAAAAAGGCTCAAAGATGTTCAACCGGATGCCATAATCGGAACTGATGATTATCCCGGCTGCCCTGTCTCTTCTTACCTTGCAGGTGAACTGGGCCTGGTATCCCCAAGCCTAAAATCTATCCTACTAAGCCAACACAAGTACTTCTCAAGACAAATACAAAAGAAAGTTTTACCAAAGCAAACCCCAGACTTCAACCTGGTAGACCTGAAAAAGAAGTACTCAGCTCGCGAGCTGCCGCAACTTCCATTTTTTATAAAACCAGTCAAGTACTACCTGTCTCATCTAGCTGAAAGGGTTAACAGTTATCGACAATTCGAGCAATACTTAAAAGCAGCACGTAAAAAAATACCCAAGTTTACCAGACACATGGAAGACCTAGTTGAGTTTGCAGGGAATGGACTGGAAAATAAATTTAACTGGCAACAGGCAATAATCGAGGATTTATTGTCTGGAAAACAAGCTACATACGAAGGGTTTGTATACGATGGCAATGCCCAGACCTTTGGCATAGTTGACAGCATTCGCTACCCTAACAGGTTCAGCTTTAAACGCTTTCAATATCCATCAAAGATGCCTGAGCATGTACGAATAAAGATTGAAAAAATGGCTGAAAAGGCAATGAAAGCGCTGGGCTTCAACAATTCAATGTTCAACATAGAATTCTTTTATGATGAAACTAAGGATGAGGTCAAAATAATAGAAATAAACCCAAGAATGGCAACCCAATTTGCAAACCTATACCAGGCAGTTGACGGTGTAAATTCATACGATGTTCAAATAGACCTTGCTCTGGGAAAAGAGCCTAGCTTTACTAGGGGAAATGGCAAATTCAAGACTGCTGCAAGCTTTGCTGAAAGAACCTTTGCAGATAAGTTTGTAATCTCAGTCCCATCCAGGAATCAAGCTGATCCAGTAAAGAAAAAATTCCACGGCTCTAGCGTAGAAATAATAGTAAAGCCAAAAAAGAAGCTTTCCCAAACAATACAGGACGGTCAAAGCTTTAGGTACATGATTGTCAACCTTGCAGGTAAGAACGAGAAAGACCTGTTTAGAAAATACGATGAAGTGTTGAAAATGCTGCCCTTTAGGTTTAAGGACCTCTTAACTAATCCCTGACCTGTTTTGTGAAGCTATTAAGCGATTCCACTTCAATGGATTTTCTGGCACTTTTCAATGCCTCTAACAAATCCACTGCAGCTTCTATATTCGTTATGCATGGGATATTGTTCTCCAAAGAGGCCCTTCTAATCTTAAATCCATCCGTGAATGAACGCTTACCTTTCTTTGGTGTGTTTACTATCAGGCTAATCTCCTTCTTGGCTATCTTTGAAATAATATTCGGTTCACCATCAGCCAATTTTTTCAAAACTTGGACCTTGCCCTTCATGTTTCTTGCAGTTCCATCAGTAGCACAAACATTAAAACCCAACTTTCTAAAACCTTCGGCCAATTCATCTGCCTTTTTCTTATCCTCTTCATTCAGGGTAATGGCGACATCTCCATTCAAAACCAAGTTCATGTTTGCTCCTAGCAATGCCTTGTAATAAGCAGTTCCAAAATCTTTTCCAATACCCATGCTTTCCCCAGTACTCTTCATCTCCGGCCCCAAAACAATATCACTGCCTGGCAGTTTTAAGAATGGAAAAACAACACTCTTCACTGCATAATACGGCAGTGCAGGCGTTTCAAACAGACCGTATTCATCCAAACTATGGCCTAGCAGTATTTTGGTAGCAATCTTGGCCAAAGGTATGCCGGTAGCTTTACTCAAATAGGGAATTGTCCTGCTAGCCCTTGGGTTTGCCTCCAAAACATACACCTTCTCATTCTGTACTGCATACTGGATGTTTATTGACCCCACATTCCCAAGTGCAGATGAAATCCTTTTTGAATAGTCCCTTATTGTCCTCTGAATCTCTTCACTCAGAGATACTGATGGAGTAACACAGCTCGCATCTCCACTGTGCACACCTGCCCTCTCAACATGCTCCATTATCCCCGCAATAAACAATCTCTTTTCATCCGATATCCCGTCTATCTCGCATTCAGTTGCATTCTCTATATACCTGTCAATAAGCACCGGCCTTCTTTCCGAAACTTCTACTGCTTCATTTATGTATTTCCTAAGCTCATCAGGCCCATAAATTATCTGCATTGCCCTTCCTGCTATAACATAACTTGGCCTGACAACTACGGGATATTCAACTTTTTCTGCAACGTTCAAAGCCTCCTCCTCATTCGTAGCCGTACCGTTTCTAGGCTGCGCTATGCCCAACTCATTCAGCAGTCTCCTGAATTTTTCCCTGTCTTCGGCTATATCTATCCCTTCAGTCTGAGTCCCGAGTATTCTCACTCCACTTTCTGCCAGTGGCTGTGCCAGATTAATGCTCGTTTGACCTCCAAACTGGACAATAACCCCATAAGGATTCTCCTGCTCCACTATATTCATTACATCCTCAAACGTCAACGGCTCGAAATAAAGCTTGTCTGAAGTATCAAAA
>JACQQB010000019.1 GCA_016207225.1 Microcaldota archaeon
GAATAGAAGAAGGCCAGACACAAGCAAAATAAAAAAAGCAACAGGTTGGGAGCCAAAAGTAAAACTGGAAGATGGTTTGAAAAGAACGATCGACTGGTTCAAGGGTTCCAACATCTAATCAATAACTCGACTAATGTCAAACCATAGTTTAGCTTAAGCCGAATAGGAACGTTTATATAGGTTCTGCTTCATTAACTCTAAGCCAGCGAGGATTCCACAATCCGAAATTCGTGTCTGAGCACGCTATCGAAAACAATAGGAGCGTAGGCGTGTAGGAGTGGGCATGTACAGGGATACTAGGACGGCATGTCTGACTGGGGCACGGTGGACAAATCCTCGCTGCTCATTCAAATTTGTATTTCTCTGCTTTTCTAAACAAATACCGCCAGCCAAAAAGATTAGTTAGGATTACTGTTAACGCCATTGTTGAAACAACCAATGCAACCAATGTCGGCTCCCCCCAAACTATCGTAGCCATATTAAGCAATGAGCCTAAGCCGTTTACAGAATAAACCTTTCCACCATATGTAATGTACTCACTGACTATCAATGCGTTCCAAGCACCGCCAATTGCCTGTATACTGCCCAGCAATACTCCTGGAACAATTGCCGGTAAATACAAGTGCCTGATTAACGTCAGGTCTTTCAAACCATAGGCCTTGCTTGCTTCTATAACATCGTCAGGTATCCTTCTTATTGCCCCTACAACATTAAACAGAAGATACCATAACGAACCAGTTAACAAAAGAAGAATCGTAGCAATTTCCACACTTAGCCAACCTTCACCCAAAAAGTTGATAACAAACACGATTATGAATGGAAATAATGCCAAGGCCGGTATAGACTGGGCTATGTCAAAAAAAGGCATAAAAATTCCAGATAAGAACTTGTTTCTGGTGATAAGCAACCCAAACGTCAAAGCTAAAATCAACGCTATCACGTAGGCTACAAAAATTCTTATCAGTGAACTTATGGTGTAAAATGGTAGATTATACACTTCCTTATGCCTGTCCATTGCTTCTTTCAAGTCCACTAAAGGCTTTTCCAACGATATTGCAACAAAAAGACCAAAGAGGATCATAACAAAAATGAACAAAAACGTATAGAATGGGATTCTAAACATCATGGGCTGTTGGAACGGCATTTTCTTTCTCGGAGTATATATCCAACTCAGATTAAGGAAATTGATTAAGGGTGCAATCATAACTTTTTTTTCATCCCACACATAATCTAAACTGTTTTTTGTCCTCCTTATAAACTCCAAAAACCTAACCATTAAAGACCCATTCTCCTCATCAACTGTCTCTGTTTTTAATGACTTCACCTTGAACCTTTCCGAATATGCGGCTAAAGGCTGCCAGACCAGCCTGTTTATGGTGTAAACTATTCCAGCTAAAATAACTAATCCAAAAAGTGCAGAGTAAACATTTCCGTAAACAAAGACCGATTTGGCCAAATAACTTCCCAGGCCGGGCAGCTCATAGTGCCTGCTCCCATACACGATAAACTCAGCTGCAACCAGGAAGTACCATCCACCTCCCCAAGCCAATACACTGCCAGTAACTACCGGCTGAAACGTAGCCGGCAAGACTACATGCCTTATATATTGTAAACCCTGCAGGCCAAATGCCTTCGATGCCTCTCTCAAGTCATTAGGTATGTTCCTTACTGCCCCGTAAACATTGTATGTAATTGCCCACACCTCACTTGTAAAAATCAAAAGTATTGCAGCCATTTCTATTCCAAGTTCTCCTTGGAACACATTTGTAAATAAAAGCACGAATGCAGGCAAATAACCCAAGATTGGAATTGACTGCATTATGTCCAAAAACGGAACCATGACCATTCTTGGCAACCTGTATATCCCGGCAACTGTCCCATACACATATGCAAAAACCAATGCCAAAATATAGGCAGCCATCATCCTCAGCAATGTTCTTAGGATAAAATAGGGTAATTGATAAGTGTCTTTATTCTCCAAAATTTTTTCCCAGAAGAAGTTCATCGGTGTCAAGAAAGACACAACAAACAGAACTAAAACCAAACCACTTATCGCCAAAATTCCGTAATTCTCTCTAAACATATAGGTATGTGGTAATGTCTACTATTTATTTTTTTTGACCGTTGCTAACTGAAGCCAAACCTTGCCTTGCTCCCCAGCTCTTGCTCTATCCTCAACAGTTGGTTGTATTTTGCTGTTCTCTCCCCTCTTGCCGGAGCACCAGTCTTTATCTGCCCGGCATTCAGTGCGACTGCCAAGTCAGCTATAGTCGTACTTTCCGTTTCTCCAGACCTATGGCTCACAACAACGCTCATCTTATTTCTTTTGGCCAGGTTTGCCGCTTCTATGGATTCACTCAGTGTTCCTATCTGATTAACTTTCAATAACAACGCAGTTGCAGATTTATTTTTTATTGACATTGCTATTCTTTTAACATTGGTAACTAGCAGGTCATCCCCGACTACCTGGACATTTTTTAATCTTTTTACCACTTGGGCAAAACCTTGAAAATCCTCCTCATACAACGGATCCTCAATGCTAATTATCGGGTACTGCTCAACCAAGCCCTCATAGTATTCAATTAACTTTTCACTCGTTAACCCAGAACCATCGATAGCGTAAGTTTTAGTCTTCCCAATGTAAAAGCTTGAAGAAGCACAGTCCAGCGCCAGCTTAACTTCCTTTTCATAACCGCTGTTTTCAATTGCCTCAACCAAAACATCCAACGCCTGAGATGTTTTCTTTAACGGGGGTGCATATCCCCCCTCATCACCGACATTCACTGCAGTAGCTCCAAACTTTTCCTTTAAAATGCCTTTCAATTCATGGTAAATCTCACAACCGATCCTCAAAGACTCCCTGAAACTCTTCGCACCTTTTGGCACTACCATAAATTCCTGGATTGCAAGTTCGTTTCCAGCGTGCTTACCTCCATTAATCACGTTCATCAATGGAACAGGCAATAGGTGCGACATCGCGTCCAAGTATTCATAAAGAGGTAATCTCAATGAGTTCGCAGCACACCTGGCAACTGCCATGGAAGTGGCCACTGTGGCATTAGCTCCAAGCTTAGACTTATTCCCAGTTCCATCCAACTCAATCAGAATTTTGTCTATCTCCTGCTGTTTGACAACATCCCTGCCTTTCAGGTGTTTAGCAATCACATTATTCACGTTATGTACCGCCTTCCTCACTCCCTTTCCCCCATAACGCTCTTCTTTATCCCTCAATTCAACAGCTTCATAGATTCCGGTAGAAGCACCAGAAGGAGCAATGTCCCTGCCAAAAGCATGCTCAGTCCTCACGTCCACTTCAACAGTAGGGTTTCCTCTAGAATCCAGAACTTCCCGTGCCCTTACAGACCTGATCCTAGTCATTTTACCACAATTCAATCTATCTATAATCCTTAATAAACCAATCTCTCAGTTCTCGAAAATATTTTAAGTTTCTCACTGCAAGTATTACACAATGGATCTAATCATTGATGGAAAGCCAACTTCTTTAGAGTTCAATGGCACAGTCCTGAACCTGCTAAGAAAATTGAAAATAAGCAGTGAAATAGTAGTTGTAAAAAGAAATGGCCAAATAATACCTGAAAATGAAACTGTGGCCGACAACGATAAGGTAGAAATAATGCGCGTTATCTTTGGTGGTTGATATCGTCAATTGCTCCAAGTGTAAAAACAACTCAATCCTGTTCATCGCTACTTCTGGAACCAACTTGTGCAAAAGCCATTTTTTTGAAAAGTTTGAAAAGACAGCCAGGCAAACAATCAGGGAATTCGGTCTTCTTGAGAAAACCAAACGCTTGGGGGTTGCCCTATCCGGCGGCAAGGACAGCACTGCCACTCTTTACATGCTCCACCCGTTGGCACAAGAAATGAGCATTGAGCTCATAGCAATAACAGTTGATGAGGGCATCGCAGGCTACAGGGACAAGAGCATAGAGGTAGCAAGCAAAATATGCAAAGACCTGGGAGTCGAGCACGTAGTTAAAAGCTACAAGGATGAGATCGGCTTTAAGATAGACGACATAGTCAAGATTGATGAACGTGACCCTGCATGCAGCTACTGCGGTGTCTTCAGGCGTTGGGTTCTGAATAAAGCAGCCAAGGAACTAAGCCTGGATAAGCTGGCTCTGGGCCATAACTTGGATGACACATCCCAGACCATACTCATGAATATCCTGAGGAACGAGCCATTCAGGCTTGCCAGGTTCGGGGCAACAAGCGGCATAGTCGATGATGAATCCTTTGTTCCAAGGATAAAGCCCTTAATGCGTATACCTGAGAAATGGGTTGCCGTATGGGCTCTCCTTAACGACCTGCCAATACACA
>JACQQB010000016.1 GCA_016207225.1 Microcaldota archaeon
GATATCGACTCAACAGCTTTGAAAAATTGTTCTGTGTTAAAAACGCTTGTTCTGATAACTATCGGTTCTTGTCCCAATTCAGTTCTTAGGTTGATAGTGAATATCGCTCCTAAACCGAATAAACCAGTTCTTTGGAATGTTATGCTATCTACTGCTAACCTAAATTCTGGGTCCTTTAATGCATCCAATAAGTTCTGAAACCCTTCTAGACCGAAATGCCGCCTTAATACAGACTGCCATTCTTCCTTAGTTATGGGGGATTCCACTCTTTTTGGTGTATACTCCTCATCTAAATTGAATTTTTCCCCATTTAACGTTAGTATGTTACTGGTTAGAGTACAGTTGAACTCTCCGCCCTTTTCAGAGTTTCTTAAATCATACAGAATCTTACCGATTTTTTCAATTAGTGGGTCATCTTCTTTGAGGCCAAAAGATTTTACAGCGTAGCTCTCAAACTCCAGTAGTATATAATTTGAGATATTCCTGCGAGTTCGTTCTTCCAAAGGCAGTTTACCTGCCATAAACCCATCAGAAAAATAACTGATGTTTATTATGCCCTCTTGTACATTTCCTTGATTAAAAACTTCAATATTATGAGTAGTGAGTGCCTTAACTGTGCCAGAAAACTTTTCTTGAGACAAGATACCTTCTATGGAAATTGTGGATTTGGGGGGGTAATATCTTAAGGTATCTGCTGCGGCTTTTATTTGTGTGGATAGGCCTGGAAGGAGCTGTTGTAGTTTTTCTAGGTTTACATAATTATTTTCAGTTATTATTCCAGCTTGCATTAATTTTTGGGTAATGTCTTCTTCTCCTTTTTTTGCAGAGGTTAGTTGAAGCCTCCTGTTGCTACCAAAACCAACCGAGGTTAAAGCCAGTTGGTAAGTCCCTAGTTCTAACTTAAATTCAGGCCTGGGAACCGTGGTAAGAGTAGGCATTGGAACACTGGGAATTACTTTGCTTCCAGAGTAATATAAAGATTAGTAACACGAATAAGCCCCGGGCGAGGATTGAACTCGCGGCCTTTTGCTTTATAGAGTTTTTTGATTGAACTTTTTCAAAAAGTTATACCATGCAAACGCTCTTTAGTGAATTAAAGATTGTTTACCACTGAGCTACCGAGGCTTAATAGAGATTTAACCAAAAAGGTCTTTTAAATTAATCGTGGCATCCCTGTCCTGCCCTACAGATATTAAGTATACTGGAGTCTTTGAGATTTCAGAGATTCTGGCAGTATAACTCTTGATTTCTTTAGGCAGTGCATCGTAGCCTTTTTTAGCCAGTGCAATCCACTCCTCTATTGACATGTCCTTCCAGCCTGGAACTTCTTCATAGATCGGCTTGCAATGGGCATAGACATTGACATCTGCAGGCTGCTCAGTTATCATTTTTCCTTTGTAGTTGTAAGCAGTACATATCTTGATCTTATTCAGCCCGCCCAGGATATCGAGCTTAGTTATTGCCAAACCTGTTAAGCCATTGACTCGGCAAGCATAGTTAACAGTAACCATATCGAGCCAGCCAACTCTCCTTGGTCTCCCAGTAGTAGTTCCAAACTCCATGCCTTTTTTCCTTATTTGCTCGCCTGTTTCATCGAGTAATTCAGTCGGCACTGGACCTTCACCAACTCTGGAAGTATAGGCTTTTACAACACCTACTATTTCATCTATTTTCTTAGGGCTTACACCAGTGCCGGTGCAAGCTGCACCGCTTGTTACATTACTGGAGGTGCCGAATGGATAGAGACCATGGTCCAGATCGAGCATTGTCCCCTGTGCACCTTCAAAAAGCACATGCTTGTGTTTGTCTATGGTACTGTTGGCTTCTACGCTTACATCTGTTACGTATTTCTTAAGTTTTTCAGCGTGCTCGGTGTATTTTTTGAAAATTTCTTCCTTTGTGATTTCAAAAGGTTCGTTGAAGACTTTGGTGATTTGCCTTTCTTTCAAAACAAATAGCATATCCAGCTTTTCTTTCAGGACTTCTTCATTTAACAGATCGATAACCCTTATACCGAACCTCGCTGCCTTGTCAGAATAGCATGGACCTATGCCTCTCTTTGTAGTTCCTGCCTTCCACTTTCCTTTTATTTTTTCTTCGGCAGAGTCTGAGAGTTTATGAAGTGGCAATATGATGTGAGCCCTTTCACTTATGCCTAAATCAGGATTGAGACCCATGCTTTGGAGCATTTCTATTTCGCCTAGCAGTACTTCAGGGTCTATGACTACACCGTTACCAATAAGAACTCTCTTGCCAGCAACTGCACCGCTTGGCATTAGGTGAAATTTGAAAATTCGTTTACCTGTAACTACCGTGTGGCCGGCATTATTTCCACCGCTGTAGCGTATTACCGTGTCTGCCTTACTTGCATAGTAGTCTACTATCTTGCCTTTTCCTTCATCGCCCCATTGGCCGCCAACTATTACAACGCTTGTCATGAGTACACCAAAAAAAGGTTACTATTAATATTTAGTGTATAATTTAAATTAGTTTGGTGTTTTCTTGAGATTTCCCGAAACTGTGAAAAAACTGAAAAGAGGACCGCAAGTTGTTTTGCCAAAAGACTTTGGAGTAATAGTTGGATTTACAGGAGTAGGCAGCAGGAGTTTGGTTGTGGATGCAGGTGCCGGTAGTGGTTTCCTGGCAATAATGCTTGGTAATGTAGCAGGAAAGGTTGTCAGTTATGAATGGAGGGAAGAATTTGCTACTTTGGCCGAGGAGAATGTAAAAAGAACAGGCCTTAAGAATGTAGAGATAGTTAGAAGGGATATTTTTCTTGGGATTGAGGAGAAGGGTGTGGACCTAGTAACCCTGGATTTAGCCAATTCTGAAAAGGCATTGGGATATGCCCATGAAGCACTGAGAGAAAACGGTTATGCAGTAGGTTATTTACCAAATGTGGAACAGGTGAAAAGATTTGTGGAGGAGTGCGAAAGATTGAAATTTAGGGAAATCTTTACCATTGAGTGCATAGTTAGGGAAATTTTAGTGAGAAAGGAGGGGTGCAGACCCGAAACCAAAGGTTTATTACATACAGCATACTTGACATTTGCAAAAAAGTGAAAACATGCTTGAATATTTGTTGCAAAGCTTGAAAGTCGAGAAAGTAGAAAGCTTATTTCCGCATGAGCAAACCATTCCAGAACATTTGAAAAGATTAGAGCTTGCGATAAAAGCTGACAATAGACTTATTGACCCTCTACTCGTGGATAGAAAAAGCAAAGTAATACTGGATGGTAACCACAGGAGAAACGTTCTGGAGAAGTTGGGATTGGATTTAGCAGTTTGCCAGGAAGTGGATTATGAGAGTGAAGTGATAAAGTTAGGTGGTTGGTTCCCATTAGTTAAAATC
>JACQQB010000008.1 GCA_016207225.1 Microcaldota archaeon
CTTTCTCGATCTTCTCAGAATACATAAAAGTAGTTTGATATGCAAATTTTAATAAAGTTGAGTTGCCCAACCCCAATCTCCAACTTCACACTGTAGTGGTCCCTAAAATAAGTGCGGACCCTAATTTTAACTAACTAAGTTTCTGTGTTGACTAATGTAATTCCTTGCTTACGTATGCCCCCTCCCGATTATACCCAAGTTTATAATAATACTCTCTAGCTCCAACACCACTTATAACCAATAACTTCTTTTTATCAAATTCCTCTCTGGCAATTCTTTCCGCTTCAGCCAAAAGCAACTTTCCATAGCCCTTGTGCTGGTAGTTCTCTCCCGGCTTCTCATGCAGATGCAAGGCCTCTGAATAAACATGCAATTCCCTCACACCCATACTACTATCGCCAATTTCTTGTCTAAACTTATTCTCTCCATGCTCTCTTAATCTCAGGAAACCTATTAAAAGATCATTTTCAGTCTCCTCATACGATAAGAAAATTTCTTTTCCGCCGCTAGCCTCATACTCTATTCTCTTTAGCTCTATTCTACTCTCATCAAGCACTATGTCATCTTGTTTCATTCTCAGGCCAACTTCCCTGCATCTTATGCATCGGCACTTGATTCCCCTCTCCTTTAACTTCCTTTCAACTATCTGTCTCAAGTTCGTGTTTTTTACCCCAGCCTGGATTACATTAGCAGGAATTTCCCTTTGAATGCGCATAACTCTGACATAAGGTGGAATGTATTTAGTTGCTTCAACAAGAACTTCAGCAGCTTCTTCAGTCGTATAAGGTGTAAACATGCCCCTTTTCCACATCTGATAAAGAGCCGTATTGGGCAGCACTACGCAAGGGTAAATCTTAAGCATATCCGGCCTGAAATCCGGGTTCTCAAACAAAGTTCTAAAATCCTCCACATCTTTTTTGGGATCAGTAAACAAGCCAGGCATCATGTGGTAAAGCACCTTCAAATAGGAATCCTTGGCCTGGGCTGTAGACTCCACAACATCTCTCAAGGTATGTCCTCTGTTCACTTTTTTGTAAATCTCATCGCTCAAGACTTGCACTCCTATCTCGACCCTAGTAACTCCAAAGTTGAGCATCTTCTCTATATGCTCCTTCTTACACCAATCAGGTTTTGTTTCAAACGTTATCCCCACTGCCCTAAACTCTGCTTTTTCATTTGCAATCAAGGCTTGCTCAACAGTTTCAGAATCAAAACCATTCATCGCATCCAGGCAACGTTTCATGAAGAACTGCTGGTATGAATAAGGCTCGGAATTGAACGTACCGCCAAGTATAATCAACTCGCACTTTTGCACCTTATGGCCTATTGCTTGCAACTGCTCTATCCTCTGCTTGGTTTGCAAATACGGGTCAAAGTTACTCTGCGCAGCCCTCATAGAAACAGGCTCTTCTCCAGTATAGCTTTGGGCTGCATTATCTCCCTTTGGGCAATATGTGCATCTACCGTGCGGGCATTTATTCGCCAGACACATGACTGCTATAGGCACTATTCCTGACAAGCTTCTGGTTGCCCTTATCTTCAATAGATTGACCATCTCAGCGGTTTTTTTAGACTCTGGCAAGCATTCCAATATCTCAGAATTCCTAATCGTTTTAGCTAAACGGTACTTTTCACCAACTTTCAACTTCATCCTAAGCAGTTCTCTTTCATTAATCGTTTCTTCTAGCTCGTTCACAATCTCCAAAACAGCTAGCCTTCTAGGATCCATTTCACACAACCTTGTTAAACTACAAGAAATTGGATAAAAAGCCTGTAACAGCATAGATGGGCCACTCAATAAGCGGGAATATCAAATAGCCCCTTGCAGTTGCTTTGTAATCTGAAATCAAATTGGTATTTACTACTAGCCTTACTTTCTCCTCATGTGTCATCAAGTCAGTTGTTCCAAACCTGACCTTGAGATAAACATCCCACTCCTTTTCCTCATTCCCGGTTATCTCGTAGTTTATCGACCTTTCTGAACCGGGCCCAATGTATAAAGATTTTGTAAAGTTCCACAACGGCACCCCTCTCGAACTGACTTCGAATGTGTCTGCAGCTACCCCATAATTCCTTACTGTTATCACATAACTTGCAGGCTGGGAAGCACCTGTCACAATAACCTTAGGGGAAATATCAACTTGCATCACTTCCTTACTTACATTTACTTTTGCAATAAACTGGACATTATTGCCTATCTTCTCCTTATCCCCCTCATCAATGGCCACTACCACTATCTCATATTCCCCATCACTCGCATTGGGTGAGATGGTAATTCTGGTTATCATCGGCTGCTCATACAAGAGACTAGGCTCGGCATTCCAGCCCTCGGGCAGGCTTCTAACCTCAATCTGGTCCCATCTGCCCCCCAAGTTATTCGACCCACCGCTTGTCACTCTGGAATTTGCTACTAAAAAGACCGTTTGCCCTGGACCTGCCACACCCAAGTAAACAGTATCCCCATTCTTTATCAACTTATTAACTGGCTCCACTAGCTCCAGTTCTCCAGGATTCACAGTAACAGCAGTTATCAATGCAGAAAATAAAGAAACCAGAAGAAAAACCAAGATCTTTTTTATATACATTCTACCACACTTCCTATTGTGGTTATTCAAAATAAAAAGCTTTCCTACTTATATTTCCTCAAAAAATCCAGAATATCCCGCTTAATAACAGGCTTCTTGCCAATATTAACAATCAACATATCGGACATTGCAATTGCTTCTGCAACTCCCCAGCTTAATTCCTTCCTGTCTGCCCATTCAAACTCCTTCAATGTTTTAGGGTCCTCCGGCTTATTTCGTTTCAAAACTCTCCTAAACCTGATATCCGGCGGCGAATATACCCCTAAAAGTACAAACTTCTTCCCAAATTTTTTCCTGAAAACTTCCACCTCTTCCAAACCGCGTATTCCATTTATGATTATGGTCCTGTCCTTATTTTTTTCCAATGATCTAACAAGTTTTTTAGCAACAATCCCATAACCATACTTTTTCCTTAAGTTCGTAGCAAAGTCCCTGATGCTCCTGTTATTAAGTCCAATCCCCCTATTTTCCATCATCTCATAGACCACATCTCTCATCTCAAAAACAGGAATCTTAAGTTTTTTGGCAACTTCTGAAAACAAGCCTTTGCCCGAAGCCCTCATACCAGCAATGCCAACAACCCACATAAGCTTTTTTATTCTGTAAGCGTATTTAAAACATGCGTTGTTTTATAGCAGTAGAGCTTTCCCCGGAGATAATAGAAAATATCACCAGAGTCCAGAAAGAGCTGCCTTCAGAAGGCTTAAAGCTAGTTGAAAAAGAAAATCTACACATAACTGTCAAATTCCTTGGAAAAATCGATGAAAAAACAAAAGAAAAAATAATAGGGGCCATGCAAGCATGTGCAACAAGGCCATTTTCCTTAAAATCCTCCTCATTGGGAGTTTTTCCCTCGCTTCAATTCATGCGAGTAATCTGGGTCGGGATTGAAAGTGAAGAACTAATTCAATTGCAAAAATGCCTAGATAATGAACTGCACAAATTAGGCTTTGCAAAAGACCAGTTCAGGCC
>JACQQB010000017.1 GCA_016207225.1 Microcaldota archaeon
GCTATAACTCTAGGGCACGGGTTGCAGACGAAAAAACAGAAATTTGCGGTAGATGCGGTATTAGGCTTAGAAAGAAGGATTGCAACTACACATTCGGAGTCACGATGTGCCAATCCTGTTACACTGAAGAAAAGGCCAAAAGAGAAAAAGAGCGCTGTGTCAAATGTGATAAATGGATTGAGGGTGCAAAGCACATAATGCCTAATGGCAGAATAATGTGTTCAGATTGTTATAAGAAAGAGGGGATGGGTCGTATGGGCGCGAGAATCTGCGCCAGGTGCGGTCAAAAGTCCAAAACATATTTTGCCACTCCAGAGAATAAACTAATTTGCTCAAAATGTGTTTCAAAAGGCTATATTCCAAAGGAAGGTGAAACGACAACAATAAGGAAACTAAAGGACCTGATAACTTCTATAATAAGAAGCAAAGGCTAGCCTACTAATTGCATATCCTTGAAAGCAATTTTAGGGGAAACAATATCAAAATATTTCTCCTGCTTCTTTTCAATCCCCACAATTTGGTTTAGTATTGTGAAAACATTTCCGGACAATACAAAATTCCTTACGGGCTCGTTTATCTCACCATTTTTTATCCTAAATGCAATGTCCACTGAAACAGAAAAATCCCCAGTCAACTCATTCGCAGTATGCTCTCCAAAGAAAGATTTAAGGTAAATTCCTTCCTTAACTTCAGAAACTAGGTTCTCAACTTCCCCTTCTCCAACAACTAGATTCGAATGTCCTGGAACAGGAGTTGATGCATATCCTCCTCTGACACAATTCCCATCAGCAATTCCTTCCTGGTCCTGCTTTCCGTAAAGGGCTAATGTCTTCCTATCGAAAATAAAATTTCTCAGATAACCGTCCTTTACCAATTCTTTTGTTTTTCCTGCAGTCCCCTCACCATCAAAACCGCTTTTTCCTGTAGCATCTGCATAAGGGTCGTCAAATAAGCTAAGCTTTTCCCAACCTATCTTCTCGCCTAACTTATCATACAGTAAAGAAGCACCACGCCTTATCCTCTCACCATTGAATGAATGTATAAGAAGCATCAATATGGAATGCACCACTTGCTGGTCAAAAACCACGATTTTCTTACTTGTTTCTATTGTTTTCGCTTTATTCATCTCCTTGGCTATCCTGCCAACTTCCACACACTTCTCCTCAAGCTCCTTATCCAGATTTATCGAACCATAGCCAACCTGCGCCACACTCTCCTCATAACAGGCTTCAACAAAACAACTTATGCCAGTGAATCTTTCGGTTGCATGCAGTCCGTTGCTATTCATAATTTCACTGCTATCAGTTGAAAAACTCAAAAAAATTTCAGTCGGCTTAGCCATCTCCTTTATCCTCTCAACAATCCCCATTATCCTATCCTTGCCTTCTTCCTCGCTTAATTCAGCAACTTTCTTGTCATACGCATCAACCTTCCCATATGCCTGTTTTTTCTGGAATCCAAACTCACTCCCTTCACTAAATTTGGACAATCCTAAAGCAATCTTTATTGCTCGCTCTGCATCGTTCTCCTGAATAAAATAAGAAAAACCAATTCTCCTATCCTTCACAACTCTAACTCCATACCCTCTCTTAGAATCAAATTCTTTGGAATAAAGCTCATCCTTCCTGCTCGAATAAGACAGGTCAGTGCTTTCGTTTAAATAGATCTCCGCTTCATCCGCACCAAGCTTTTCCGCCAGCTTAACAAATTTCTCCATATATATCAATAGGCAAATTTTTTAATTAACCTTCCTAAATTAAGGCATGAAAGGACAACTAAGCATAGAATACATTGTTATTATCGGCTTAGTCCTAATAATTCTGATGCCAATAGTCTATTTATCCTGGCAATACTCCCAATCAACAAGCCAAACTACCCAGGTTCAAAGTTCACTAAACACAATAATCGAAGCAAGCAATCTGGTGTACTCCCAAGGACCAGGTGCAAGGACCAGAGTCCTAATCTACTTCCCCAACAATGTAAATTCCACAAGAATTCAGGGCAGAGAAGTAAACATACAACTCCTCGTGCCTGGAGGAACTACGGATGTATTCGGCTTAGCTAACGGGAATCTAACAGGCAACATATCTACAAGGTCAGGTCAGCATGTTTTGAGAATAGAGATGCTTGCAAATGCTACAGTTAATATTTCAGAGGGTTACTGATGAAAGGCCAGCTCACAAATGAATTCGTATTGTTGCTCTTCATTTTCATACTCGCTGCAATCGGCCTAACTGTTTTTGCCTTCCAAAAAACAACAGAACAAAATGACCTAAAACAATACATCAAACTAAGGGACCTGTGCAGTGAAATCTCAACGATTATAAATCTCGCAACTATATCGAATGGCTATAGGTCAAATTTCACTTTGCCTCCAAACATAGAGGGGGCAAACTACTCGGTCAATGTCCATAACACCTCCTTATCCATAACAGTCCAAAATAAAACATGCATTTCCTCATTAAGAGCATTGCAAATAAGGAACGACACCAGCAGCACTCCATTCATGCTGGTTCCAGGCTCACAATATCAAATAACGAATGAGGATTGGGTGATAATAATTGACTCGTAAAGGCCAGATATTGTCTTTAGATGCACTGTTTGCAACAATAATCCTAATTTCACTCCTTATTGTTTTTAACAACTCCTGGATTTTACTTACTGCTCAAGCGGAGACTAATCCAAGCGCCACAACTGATGCCCAAATGGTCTTGGACAGGTTTATCCTTAATCCTGGTTATCCTGAGACATGGAATGATGGAAATGTCCAGCTAATAGGCCTATCAGACCCTCCTGGTGTGTTGCAAGAAAGTAAGCTAAGAGAACTGCTGGACTTCAATGCAAGTGAAATACAAAACAGGACAGGAGTAACAAAATACAACCTGTATTTCAACATAACCTACACAAACGGTACTGCCATACGGGTAGCAAGAAACGTAACATTACTTGGCATCCCATTACCCGTGGAAATAGAGAATGAAACAGTTTTCGGCACTTACCCCACCATAAACAGCAGCGAAGCTGCTTACGCCAGGGGAGTCACTTGGTATAAGGACAACAGGACAATAGTGAACGTGATTTTATGGAGATAAAAAAAGCCTTTGTATTCACGTTGGATGCAGTGTTTGGATTACTATTGGCAATAATGCTGCTAACTTCCGTAACAAACATTCTCTATATCTCAAGTAAAAACATTTCACCGATTTTAATGCCATTGCAAAGAACTTCTCAGGATGTTCTCAATACACTTGACAAAGAAGGAAGTCTCGATTCTTTATTCAGCCAATCAAGTGCCCAAGGCAACGCAACTCTTCTGAATGCCTTAAACGAGACCCTGCCTCCAAACATAGGCGGTAAAATAGAGGTATGGCTGTGCACTTATGTTGGTGACGGCGGCACAGGGGGCGGTGACTATGATGATGAAGATGACGATTGCGATACAGAATGCGAAACTAGCGCTGAATTCAGTTGCAGTACTTACTTAAGAGGTATAATAAGCGGTCCTTCTACTTATCATGTGGGTGTTTCTAGAAGGCTGTTCACTATAAACCAAACATCCTATGGCTATGCGGTGATGAAAACATGGTATCGCTGAAATATAAAAAAGGATTCATTTTCACAATTGTAACTTTGCTATTGTTCCTAATACTCCTAACTCTTGCAATCTCCATCAAGAGCTCATCATTAGAGCAGAGCGAAGCCACGAAACAATTAAGCACAGCTAGAAAAGTCATACTGGCCTGGCAAGATATAACAGAAGACTTTACAACCGCATTTGGAATAAGAATTCAAAGGAATGGAACACAACTTACAATCTATGATACACTGCCAGCAAGCGGCGGTGGCCTAGAATACCTAAGAAGGTACTTCAACTTTTCCAGAGATTTCTACTCTACGGGTGAAATAGACATAACTTTCTTGGATAGCAATAACAATACGATTAACATATCCAGCATCTCAAGTGACATCGTAATTCTACCATTCGGCATTACTTACACCTACCCAGACGCAGGTCACAGGGAAAGGGAAATACTATGCCCAGAAGAAAACTGCAGTGCAGTTTCATACATGAATTACCAATACAACTATACCAACGCTACATTCGATTGCAATCCTCTTAACTGCACTTGTCACAAGGTCAGTATGGGCGGCTGTGGAACCGGAACACCTGACTATAACTGGGCACCAAACCAACTAATCCTACTCTGCCTGCCTGGAGATAACAGCTGCATAAACTTCTCATTAACCATGACTGACTCTCTAAACCGCTCTTACCAATGTCCAGGGCTCTACTGCCCATATACTGCATTCACAAGGGACAAAAAGAGCACACTATCCGTTCAGATGACACCCTGCTGGTTTGAGCTGCAGATTGGCGGTAATGATGGAGACAACCAAGTTCTTGAAGAAGTGAGGCTCCATGAACCAGGAAGCCCAAACACACTCTGCAGTACGATCACCAATACTTCGGTCACGTTTACTTTTAATACAACAAACTACACAATCAACATACCTGCAAGATTCAGGACAAGAGATATAAATTTCAATATAATGAAACAAGATGATATTGAACTAATCTCAGACTAGGTTTTACTATGCCGGAAGAAGACTTCAAAACACTCATTGACAAGATCGTTGAAATAATACAACAAAAGGGAAGTGCAACTATCGAAGAGATTGCACAAACATTAGCCCTAGAAGAATCTAGGGTTGAAAAACTCGCGCTTCTTCTTGAAGAGAGTGGTCTGATAAACATACGCTACTCATTTCTGTTTCCTAATAAAACAATTCTGATAGCGAAAGACTCAAAAAAACCAAAAAATGCATCCGCACAAGAATCAAAAATCCAAAGAATACTGGATCAAGTGTCTGAGGACATGATTCTTTCAGAAAAGACCTTCCTAATCTGCGAATCTCCAATGTTGGATAAACTTAAAGAGGCTGAAGAC
>JACQQB010000023.1 GCA_016207225.1 Microcaldota archaeon
AAGGAACGCTTGGCTATGGTCATCAACCAACTTGTCGTCCACAACCTTTTCCAGGAATAATGGAGAATACAGGACTTGCAGATGGTAAATATGCCAGATTACTGGAATACATCCTTCAAATACATCCAAAAATTTTGAATTCGAATCTGCTTTCCATAGTTACAGACATAGCAAAACAGAGGCTAAAAGAACTCACCACAGAAGAGCTTTCTAGATTATCTACAGAACTTAAAAACTCTAAAAGACCACCAGAAGAACTTCAGTTTAACTCATGGCTTTCAACAATATTGGCTCATATTGAAGAAGAAATAAAAGCCAGGACTAATTCAATAAACGTTAGCGTAAAAAATAGCCTCTAAACACCTGCTCCAACTAACTCTCTATTACTAGACTGCCAAGCGGCTTTCCTATGGAATTCTGCTATCTCCTCCTCTATTCCTCTAGCAGTTTCTTGGTCTAAAAACCTCTTAACTTCCGCCAAAGCAGTTATCGCAGCAATAGCTTCAGGCGTATACCCAACACTTTCACCTAATACGACATGTGAAATATCTAAAAGTTCAGTTACAGTCTGCCTTCTTGTCTCTAAATCAATTTCTTCCTTCTGGAGTCTCCCCAATGTGCGAATAGCTCCCTCTACCTCATCTTCCCCCACATGCTCAATGTAGCGATTTATAACCGCTCGTGCATCTCTTACCCTATTCAATAAGTCCTCATTTTTCTCCCTAAGTCCAGCCTCAGATTCTCTCAATACCTTAATCCTTCCAATAACTTTTTCTAAATCAACAAGTATCCCATAAACCTCAACATAACTCTCAAGGGCTGCGTTTACACGCCAGAGATAACTGCCATCCCCGCCAGCCAATCTCCTCAATGTTCCCGGGCTTGGTTTATCTACTCCGCTACCAAGTGATTTATCAACAGCAATTAAAATCTGTTGCACAATTGCAAATAACTTATTCCTGCATGCATCTTTAAGCCGTCTGTCCATTTCTATCAATTCATCTGCTTCTAATTCTTCATGTCCATATGTCCTATCAAACAAACTCTGCGTCTCACGCAATTTCCCCAAAACAGACTCCCAGAACTGTCTATTTTGTTTACTCCTCAAACTATCTACAAATTCCTCAATGTTGAGAGCAACCCGCCTAAACGTGCTTGCTATCCTGTTTCTTTTCTGTCTATGGTGCTCTATTCCAAGATTCTCCATCTCGTCGACTTTAACTTGAAACCCCGCATAGACTCTCCTAGGCCTTTCTTTCTTCACAAAGGCTTCACGCCTTCCTTTCTGTTCCACTATCTTATAGATAGCCACAAAAATCTCAACATACAATTTAACAAGGTCCATAACTCCTGGTCGTTTTTCATCCAACCTTTGCCTGCAACGAACCTCTTCAGCTTCAAAGGTGGCTAAGGACTCCCTCATTCTTCTTAGTGGTAGGTAAATGACCTCCCTCATGGCTTGCTGACCATCGGTTTCTCTCTTCCTAGCAAAAAAGGAGCTTAAAGAGTCCTTAAATATACCTCTAGCATCAGCAGTTCCAGAGTTCGATACATATCCAATTGTTCTTGATCTCAGGTTTTTCACCCTATAACGAGGCGTCTAAGGAGACTTATCCTCGGCAATCCCTGATCGCCTCTCGTAATTATTTTACTCATTTCCTGTATTTAAACTTGAGTGTTCTTTACGATAAGAAATATGCACATACGAATATATTTGTACTCAATTATTCCAATCTTACGTTATTCTGGAAAAAATAAAAAAGGGCGGTTAGTGGCAGCCCATTGCCCTTCCCTTACCATAACCTCTTGAGCCACGCATGCCCATTATACCTCTATTCTCATTATCTTCATACAATTCCTCAAACTCCTCTACTTCATAATCAGTGCCATGCATGTAATTATGGACCTTAACCATTGCCTCCAAGACATCTTCCGGCGTCTCCTTTATCTCATTCCTTTCATAATCCCAAGGTCTGGCATAGGCCAACGCACCTATTGCAATCAATGCCACTAAGGCAACTATAAAGTATTTTCCTAAATTCTCCATTCACATCACCTCGTTATCGAAGTGACGACTAGCATATTTAAGTATTGCCAGTCAAACCGTTCAGAACCATTACTCCTTCTTGGAAACTACGCTTTTATCCAGAAATAGCACATATGTCTTTCCACTTCTTTTCCTCTGCACGATTCCCTGTCTATCCAAATACGAGGCAATAGTTGAAAGCTTGGACTTGCTCCAGCCTAACCTGAGTCTAAGCGAATCCTGGGTTATCTCCCCGCTTTTTTGGACTTCCTCCACCAGCATTCTCTCATCTGAACTGAGCCCTTTTTTCATTGCTTCAAAAACTTCAGAATAATCTCTTTGCTCAGGCTTAGCTAACGTTTCCTTACTCCTGACATTCAGAAAACGAAAAGCGAGCAACCCACATGCAATCGCAATCAACAGGGAAACTACATTAACCGCGAGAAAATTAACTTCATTAGTCTGTATTGCGTGCATCCCAAACCCAGCACTAGAACTGTAAGTGAATAAGGACTGTACAAAAAAAGAAGTTACAATGAATAGTGCTACCATTACTATTGCAACGGCTGCAGCCTTAACTTCCATTCTCTCTTTTCTCAACTCTTCAAGCATCAAACCAATACCCCATATAAAAGTGAAATATTTAAGTTGCAGCCAATATAAGCTTAAGGTGATTCATAAATGAAATTTTTCCTTGTGCGGCATGCACAGACAACAGCAAACGCCAGCCAGGTAATTCTTGGAGGAAAAGAGGAAGGCAGACTTTCGCCAAGAGGACAGAAGCAGGCCAGCGAACTCGCAAGACGCCTTGCAAAAGAAAAAATATCTGAAATTTACTGTAGCTCCTCCAACCGATGCAGGCAAACTGCAAAACTCGTGGCAAGAAGACACATGTGCAAAATCACCTTTCTGGATGAATTAAGGGAAATAAACATGGGTGAGCTTACAGGTCTAAGCTTTGAAAAAGCGGAGGAGAAATACCCCCGTGTTTTGAGGAGATTGTTCACCCAACCTTACAGAAAACTGCCTGGCGGAGAAAGCCTTAAGGACGTTCAAAAAAGGGCAATGCCAGTAATCAAGAAATTAGCTGAAAAGCCCGGGAATCCCACAATCCTTGTAGTTGCACACAGCCTTGTAAACAGGGTTATACTAGCTTCACTTTTGGGGTTGCCATTGAACAGGGTCAGAAGCATCAAGCAGAAGAATGCATGCATAAACCTGCTAGATGTAAAAAAAGATTTTGCCCAGCTCTATACTCTTGACAATTCAATCCACACAATAAAATAGTGCATAATGATTTAATCTTGGTCTCTACAAATAAATTATGAAGTTGTCAGTCATCGGAGCAGGAAGGCTGGGAAGCTTGATCGCTTATTCTATTGCAATAACCAAGCTAGCTGATGAAATTCTTCTTGTTGATGTTGCAAAGGAACTAGCCAAAGGCCAGGCTTCAGACCTGACTCATGCCTACATAGATTATGGTATAAAAATCTCAGACGCAGATTATGAGCAAATCTCAGACAGCGACATAATAATCATATCAGCCGGAAGGCCAAGACAGCCAGGACAAACAAGATCTGACCTGGCAAGAATAAACAGCTCTATAATCAGCAATATTGGGGAACAGATAGCAAAACACATTCACAAGGCAATCGTAATCACATTGACAAACCCGACAGATTCGATGAATTATTTACTATATAGAAAAACTAACCTGCCAGCAGCACACCTTATAGGCTCAAGCTCCCTTCTCGACAGTTCCCGCTTCAAAACAGTATTAAGCCAAAAATACCAGACGAATGGCAAAAATATAGATGCAATTGTAATCGGTGAACACGGAGAATACCAAATGCCTTATTTTTCAGGAGTTAAAATAAACGGAAAAAAATTAGAGTTTACTAAAGCAGGGATGGATGAGATAAAAGAGGAAGTTAGAAAAAGTGCAATTTCCGTAATAGAGAAAAAAGGCTTAACTGAATTTGCTCCGGCAGTCTTCACTACTCAACTAGCAGAAGCAGTAATAAAAGACCAAAAAAGACTCCTTCCATGCTCCTGTATACTGAACGGGCAATATGGGTTATCGGGCCTAAGCATAGGTGTGCCTGCAATAATAGGCAGAAATGGCATTGAAAAAATAGTAGAAGTAGAACTCAGCAGCTATGAAAGGGAGATTTTTGAGAAAGGAGCAAGCAGCATCAAAAAAATAATCTCCGAGACTTCTCAATAACCCAAGTCTTCCTTTACTAAAATCAACGTAGTTCTCCCAACAAACATCTCATTGGCAATAATTACTATTTTTCCCAATCTACTGTTCATGCCATAAGCTTTCTGGGCTCTTAAGTCTTCGAGCGGAAACGCATACTCCTTTATCCTGTCCAATGCATCGTTTAATGTAGGTGCAATCTTGTTGACTCCGGCCACTAAAATCAGGTTCTTGGCTCCGAAAGGAAATGCCCCCACTCTGCTACCGCTCGCATCACTTGCTACCAATTCACCAGTCTGGGCTATTGCATTGACACTGGAGAGAAAGTATTCTGAAGTAACTGATTTTCTGCGCAATTCCATCTGCTTGCTCTGGTCAGGTTCTGCAAAAATTGTCCCATGAACGTTTTTCCAAGAGTGCTTGCCGCTCGTTAATAACTCCACAAATCCTATCTCAATCAATGTTGTTGAGGACCCGTTCATAACCTCTGCTCCTGCAGGTATCACTCCTTTAATCTCCCCAAGTGCTTCTTCACTACTCTCAACTACCTTAATCTTTATCCCTCTGCCCTCTATCGCTTTAACAGTGTCCTCTATAACCTTATCACTGGGCAAAGCATTCCATTTTTTCTTATCAACATTCACTTCTTTTCTTAAATTCTCTGCACTCCACTTATCTAAAGTTTTCATCCAAGCACCCAACACTATAAAAAGTATAGTATCATAGCTTTATAAAGTATAGTTATATAAACATGACAGTATCCAAACGTAAAGTATAATGTGAAATTATGGACAAAACATGCCCTATAACCAAAACTTTAACCTACTTGAGCAAAAAATGGACCCTGATAATACTAAGAGAATTGAACACTAATGGTGGCCATGGTTTTAATGAGCTCCAAAGGGCAATCGAAGACATAATCCCAAGGACGCTTTCAAAAAGAATGAAAGAGCTTGAAAAAATGGAAATAGTCTCAAAAACAAAATTCAACGAGGTTCCGCCAAGGGTCGAATATAAGCTTACAGCAAAAGGGAAGGACCTAATAAGATGCTTCGAATACCTTGACTCCTGGGCTAAAAAATAAACCTACACTCTCTTTAATTTTTTCAAACAATCGTCTAAAATCCTGTTGACTGACGTCTGTTTCCGCTCAAGCTTCTCTAAAACAATACCATGTATCTCAAATGCGATTTTCATAGTGTCTCTCTCTTTTTTCGGAAGCAGTTCCAATATGATAGGCCCTACCAGACTTAATTTTTTTCTTATATTCATCTTGTGTTTCTTTATCTCCAAAATAATCCTTTCACCTTCATTTGTAATCCGATATACTCTCTTTCCTCGTTTTCCCGTATCTATATGCTTGATTATGCGTTTGTTCTCCATATCCTCTAGCAAAGGGTATAAGGCACCCTTACTCGGTGTCCATTTTCCATTGGAATTCTGAGTTATTGTCTTGATTATCTCATATCCAGACATCGGTTTTTTTCTCAGAATAAGTAAAACATAGATGAAAAGATGTCCTCTGCCCGATTTCATCCCTAACCGGCCTTTTCGTATCATAATAACAGCTTCAATAGTTCTATATAGAACTGTTCTATACAGTAATGTATATAAACGTATTCCAAGATAATAAGTAGAGTCAAAAGATGATAGGATGGCCAAAATCAATCCAGAGATACTAAGGTTGGAAAAAGTATTCAAAATATACGAAATGGGCGAAGAAAAAATATTCGCTTTAAATAGCGTAGACTTCACAATAAAAAGGAATGATTTCATAAGTATTCTTGGGCCAAGCGGAAGTGGTAAAAGCACTCTTCTCTCTGTAATCGGTTTATTGGATGAACCTACAAGTGGTGCAGTATATTTCGACGGTGTTGAAACAAACAGCCTGAATGAGAAGGAGCGTGCACATCTCAGAGGCAAGAAAATAGGCTTTGTCTTCCAGACATTCAACTTAATACCAAGCCTGACAGTTCTCGAAAATGTATCCATCCCTTCTTTGCTTTATGGCGAGGATGAGGATGTAACAAACCAAAGGGCAATTGTAATACTCGATGACATTGGCATGAAGGAAAGGATTTTTCACTACCCTAACCAGCTAAGTGGTGGCCAGAGGCAAAGGGCAGCAATAGCAAGATCACTGATCAACAACCCTGAAATGATTCTTGCAGATGAGCCAACGGGCAATCTGGATTTGAAGACTGGGCAGGATGTTTTAAGTATGTTCCAAAAGCTGCATGAGGAAGGCAAGACGATCCTAATAATAACTCATGATCAGAACATAACAAAATCAACTGAAAAAACCATCAGAATATCAGATGGTAAAATTATAGGGTGAAAAATATGAAAAAAATGCTGTTAGTACTGGCAATGTTAATGAGCCTAACGTTCGCTTCACTTTCCGTAGAATCCTTCGAAGTTTCTCCATCTTTGGTAAAGCCAGGTGAAGATGCCAACATAAAAATAACCCTGAAAAATGTCCAGCCTACGGGCTCGACTACTGCCACATCAGCCAAGAATGTCGCACTTTACCACCCTTCAGTCCAGGGAATATTGTTCAAAACTGAAAGCCCCACAGTTGTAGGCACTATAGAAGTAGGTGCAAGCGCAATCGCAAGCATACCGATTCGTGTATCACAGGATGCAACAGGCGGCATAATCGCCCCCACATTCGTGATTCGCCAGGATGGCCAGAATGACCAGATTTTAACAGTACCAGTAAAAGTAACTAACCCGCCAATACTCGTGTTCTCTCTGGACAAGCAAACAATACAGGGTACTGACACATTGAACATCACAATAACAAACAACGGCGGGGCAATAAAAAAACTGACAATAAAAATCAATAATACTGACAAGTTCTCATTGGTTGGCTCAGACCAGATATTCGTACCAAATGTAACAAACACTGCAAATTTCCTAATGCCAATCGATTCAAGGAATGCAAACGAAGGCATAAACTCAATGATCCTGACTTTGAACTATGAGGGGGAAGGCGGTGAACTGGCAACAGAGTCAAAGTCAATATCCGTAAATGTAAAGAAAGAAAAAACAGACATAATCTTCACCCAGGACTCGAAACTGATAACCTCAAAGGACAACCTTCTGCAACTAAAGGTAAAAAACACAGGTAGGTTTTTGGAAGACTTCAGGATAGTGATAAACGATGAAAGCATAAAGCCAAAAGAATCCAACGAAATAAAACTAGGTAATCTCAACAC
>JACQQB010000026.1 GCA_016207225.1 Microcaldota archaeon
CTCCTTTAGTAGAGCAATATGTCCAGTTAAAGAATGTTTTTACGACTATTTCTTCATAATTTCGAGATTTAAAGATTAAGTTGAAGCAGGCAGGCATGAACGAGGAGCCTGTTCAATTCATAGGCAAAGTCAGCATGGTATCCATAGTATTGACTGTTATCCTGGAAATCTTGTTCTTTTTGCTGTTTAGCGCATTCAGGATTAACTTACTTTTTCTGATACTTTTATTGCCGCTCTTTTTGGTCCTGTCTTTTATGTACTTAGTCCACTTCCCGAATGTAAAGATAAGGCAAAGGATGGGAGAAGTGGACAGGGAGCTTGTTTTTGCAGGAAGACACATGCTAATCGAGCTCAGGGCAGGTATACCTTTATTCGATGCCATGGCTAGCGTAACTAAGGATTATGGAGAAGCCAGCAAGGAATTTGCAAAGATAGTCGAGAAGATAACCACAGGAGTGCCTGCGGATGTTGCGATGCACGAGATTGCTGAGTTAAACCCGAGCAATTCATTCAAGAGAGTGATCTTGCAGATAATAAACTCCATAAGGTCAGGCTCAGACGTAGCGAATGGCCTGGAGGCAGTTTTGGACCAGGTTTCAAGAGAGCAGGTGATCGAGTTGAAAGCTTACGCACAGAAGCTTAATCCTTTAGCGATGTTCTACATGCTCTTTGGGATAATATTCCCTTCCCTGGGTGTTGCACTTATGATAATCATCTTATCTTTCTTTGGAGTTGCGGCTCCTGGCACGCTTCTCATAGGGATACTTTCCTTACTCACAATAATGCAGTATTTATTCATGACAATGATTGAGACTTCAAGACCTAAATATTATATATAGTGTGGTAAAATGGGAATCGACGATATTTACAAGACAGTTGGCAGGATAATGCCAAGGGACAGGATAAGAAGGCTTGACAAACTGATAGAGATGAGTGGCTTGAACATCCTGCCTGAAGCTTTTACAGGATTAGTCATTGTCATAGCCTCCCTGCTGACAGTATTCATTTTCCTGCTGCTAATCCAATTATATCCTTTTTCTACAATACCCAATGAAGTTGCAAAGTTTATTATATCAAGAGTGGGAATTCCGCAGGCATTGGCAAGGGCCATCGGAATAGCATTGGTATTTATTTTGTCTGCCTTGCTATGTTTTGTAGGTTCGATGATAGCTTCTTACAGCTACTTGATCCTGCAGGCAGACGGAAGGAGGAAGCAGGTAGAGCAGGTTTTACCGGATTTCCTGATATTTGCAGCTGCCAACGTAAGAGCAGGAATGCCGATAGACCAGGCAATGTGGAATGCGGCAAAGCCTGATTTTGGTTTGTTCTCCAAGGAAATAGAGACAATGGCAAAGAGGACATTCGGAGGAGAGCCTTTTGCAAGCGCATTAGACAGGTTGGGAGCAAGGTTTGATTCCAAGATCACGAGAAGAACCATAAGTTTGATCAAGCACGGAATAGCAACTGGTGGGGAGATGGCAGAGATACTGGAGAGGACTGCATCGGATATAAGAGAGATGCAGATTCTGAGGAAAGAGATATCCACTGCAATGCTGATGTACGTAATTTTCATAGTTTTTGCAGCGTTTTTTGGAGCTCCTTTCCTGTATGCAATTTCGTTAAAGCTTGTGGTCACGTTGACTTACATTTGGCAACAGATACCCAGCATACAGGATTTGCCTGGTGGAGTTTTACCAAACACACCAATACCTCCAAGCATAACCGAAATGCAATTTTTGTTATTTAGCATTGGGTCAGCCCTAGTCACGAGCATATTTGCATCATTGACAGTATCAGTCATCCAGACAGGGGACAAGAAAGAAGGCCTGAAGTACATACCCATATTCCTGGCTGTTAGCTTGATTGTTTTCTTTATAATTGGGATAGGCTTTGACCAGTTCTTTGCTGGCATTTTAAGAAGATAGATTTTACTGATTGAGGCGATTTGAATGGTGGGTAAAAGAATCAGGATGGACCGTATTTTCAATAGAAATACAAAGAGAAGCATAATAATAGCCATGGACCATGGCATGAGCATGGGCCCCATTAAAGGCCTTGTTAACATGGAAGAGACGATGAATAAGGTTGTGGAAGGGGGAGCAAATGCAGTTATAGTCCATAAGGGAATAGTGAGAATGGGCTACAGGGGCTATGGGGAGGACATTGGATTGATCTTGCACTTAAGCGGTTCTACTTCATTAAACCCTGACCCTAACGATAAGGAACTGGTTTCAACAGTTGAGCATGCTATTAAGATTGGTGCAGACGGGGTCTCTGTGCACATAAATGTTGGGGCACCGAACGAGTCTAAGATGATTAAGCAGTTGGGACTTGTTGCTGAAGAGGCAGACAACTGGGGAATGCCCTTGTTGGCCATGATGTATCCAAGAGGACATGAAATAAAAAACCCTGAAAAGCATGTCGCACACGTAGTCAGAGTTGGCGTAGAGCTGGGTGCAGACATAATTAAAACCCCGTACACTGGAAATGTTGAAACGTTCATGGAAGCAGTCGATGGTGCAGGGAATATGCCAGTAGTTATTGCCGGCGGCCCTAAGATGGACACGACCAAGGATGTTTTGCAGATGGTGTATGATTCTTTACATGCAGGAGGCGCAGGAGTTTCCCTTGGGAGGAATGTTTTCCAAGCCAAGGACCCTGTGAAGATGGTTAAGGCCCTGGATGCATTAATCCACAGGAAGAAGAGTGTGGAAGAAGCATTGGGAATTGCTGGTGACCAGTGAGAAGAAATCTTTTTAAAGTCTAATACCTTAATCAGAGCATGTCTAAGGCGATCAGTAGGACTACGCTTAGGGAGCCTAAGCTTGATGAACTTGAAGGAGATGCAGAAACTCTAGCCCCTATTTTTGGGAACAGGGCTTTGCAGGAGAGAATTATAGATTTGACAAGGGAGATAGACACCCTTAAAAGAAAGATGAACAACGGAAGCAAGGATGAGGTCATAGAGCTAAGCAGGGAATTAACAAGAATTAAGGAAGAGCTTTTACTCATAAAGGAGGAGAATCTTGTTTACTTGGAAAGAGCACAGCGGGCAGAGGAGATAGGCTATGAGCTGGAGAAGAACCTTGTGGATTTGACAATGCAGGTGGGCCAGCTGAAGAAGGAAGTCGAGAGAGTCAACAGGGAACTGCACCATGAGAAAAACAGGTCAACCAATTTAGCACATAGTTTGAATAACATAAGAGAAGAGCTCCACCACAAGATAGAAAACAGGTCAGTATTCTCAAGGCTTGCTAATTCTGTTAAAAGCTTCTTTAGGCTCTAGGAAAGCACATTGAAACGTTTTTAATCATATTTTTGCTTAATAGTAGTGTGAGGATATGGGAAAGGAAATATGGGTAAAAGACAAGAGGATAGCAGAGAAGTTTAATTTTAGCTATTTGGAGAATGAAGCAGATGTTGCTAGAGTAGAGATAAAGAAGTTTGACGATTTGAAAAAAGTAAGCGAAGTGGAGAAAAAAGGTGCAGAAAGAGTTTTCATCCAATGCAGCAACTGGAAAGTCATTCCTTTGGAGAACCTTATTGCATACTGTAAAAAAATAAAGATAATAGCGGAAGTTAGAGACCTGGAGGAAGCTAAGCTGGCTTTGCAAACACTGGAAAAAGGGGTGCATGGAGTCTTTCTCCCTAACTTAAAGGAAAGTGAAGCCAAAGAGCTTATGAATTTCTTGACTACTGAAGGCAA
>JACQQB010000020.1 GCA_016207225.1 Microcaldota archaeon
ACCTAACATTATCCGAAGCAACCCAGATCGGTGAGCAATTGACCGAGTCATTTGCACAGGATGCAAATGTAATTTGGGGCGCAAGGTTGTCTCCAGAAATGGGCGATTCAGTCATGGTAACTTCAATAATGACTGGTATCACTTCACCATTGGCATTGGGTAAGAAAGAAGAGCAACCACAAGACATGTCTAAAGTCTCTTTCGGTATTGAGCAAGTTCAATACCTCTAATTTCTTTTTTTCTTTATTTTTTTATTTTTTCGCTAACTTTCTAAAGATCACAAGTGCCGTGAAGGCAAGAGCATTAAAGCGTTCCTCATTAGTCAGGAGAGGACGTCATAATTATATTCCTGAACTGGCTAATCATATCGAATGCCACAGCAGTTAACGCAACCATTCAACCGAGATCAAAAGATTTCTGATTTTTTCTACGGTCTGGAAGGAATGGCTACAAGCTACTATCAAAATGCAAGCTCAAGAAGGATAAATGATTTCCTGCACTGGATAAGGGCTAACAAATTCGTGCTTATGCGCGAGTTTCGCGAATACATCAAAGGTGGAAATGTGGTAGGTAACGTAAATGATGAAACAACGCTTAATACAGTGATTGCTTTTTGGCTTGGAGTAAAATACTCAATTTATATTGGGAGCAGGTTCACTGATAAGCCGCCAATAAACTCAGTTCCTAAAGTATATGTTTCAAAGGGGAATTCCATTCATGCTGCCTTTAATACAGAGCTAAGGCTCGAGGAACTTTCAAACCCCAGGTTCAGTCTTACGGTTCTCAATCTTTCAAGTCCCCCAGTATTGAAGGAATTAAGAAAACTAAGCGACAGCTTCTCGCTTCTTCTGGCTGTATTCAATGCCGGCTTGCATGAGGGCACCCATTCCCTAGGCTACATCTATACCGGAAAATCAACACTAAACGAGTTTGCAACCAGCTACATGCAAAGAATATGCGGCCTTCCAATGCGCGAAAGGGACATTTACTCAAACTTAACGGGCCTGATTTCAGGTTCAAGGGATGTTATTACGCTGATAAACCTTTACGAAACCCGAAATCCTATGGGCAAGGGCCGAGTTTACAGGGCTGAACACCTGCGTGCTCTCCGTGAGTACAGCTATGAATACATTGAGCATTTGCTTGCGCCGTGGATGGTTCCGCGTATCGGCAAGGAAATCAACATTTTCCAGATGAAGGACAACAGGTCAAAAGAGCAGGAATACTCCTCAAATATAGGCGGTCTTATGCAGTTAGCATTCTATCTGAGCAGAGCCAACCCTGAAACGGACCAAATACCCTATTTCAGTTCTTTCGAGCAAATGGCAAGGCAATACTGCACTTCCCTGAGCATAACTGACCCGGTGCTGATAAAGAAAGTAGAAACTGCTTTCAAATGGATAGCGTATTACTTTGTAAAGCACCCACACGCAACCAGAAATAATGGCGAATTCGCTGCCTTCCTTTCAGAACTAAGGGATAAATTCAATGAAATATTCGGAAAGCCCGAAACAATAGACATCCCAAAAGGCTATGCCCAGTACCTTGAGAACATAACGCCAAGAAGAATTAGCTAAGCAGCGCCCTCGTGACGATTCTGTGTTTCTCTATCTCAACCTGCTAAGATTCTGGAAAATCAATGTCATCCATTCAGAATCTAATACCTCTTTTAATTTCCTATCTCCTTCATTGACTTAATTGCATCAGGCAATAAAACTAGGATTCATATAATCTTAAGTTCTCTTGCAAGCTGCTCTATGGTGTAAACCTTTACTCTTTTCTGCCACTGGAGGTCCTTATCATTCGATACTATTACTGAACCGGTACACAAGGCAGCAGCAATATACAGCAAGTCTTTTTCATCTGCAATTAATTTGCTTGCTGCTGTTACATATGGTTTTAGCTCATCTTCGGCTATAATCTCCACCTGCCCCAGCAAAACATTTTCGAATGTATCAAAGTCCTCCTTTGAAAGCGCTGACTTCGTTATAAGCATTTTGCGGTATTTTTTAAGTTCTGTGAGAAAGAAATATGGTGTATTAAGCTCCAAATCCGCATGAAAAATTATTTTTCTTGAAATGCCATTCTTTATAAGTGCTGAAAACAGCACATTGGCATCAGCGGTTAACTTCATTCAACAACCTTTTGCCTTCCTTTCCGTAATCATGCTTTACTCTTTTCATTATCGCATCCAAGTCCTTTTCGCCCAATCTGCTCTTTTTTGCCAGCCGTTCTACCAATGCGAAGTCTTCAAGCTTCTTCTCAATAAGACTGCGGATAACAGAACTCCAGTTGACATAATCCAACTGTGCCATCCTTTTCTTTAAATCATCCGATACGCTGATGGTTAGGTTTGCCATGTGTATTCACTTAGGTTCTTATGTGCATTCACATATTTAAATTTATGCTTGTATCGTGGCATTACGGTCTGTTCTTTCTCCTAGCAGCCATCCCTCCTTCCTTACCATATTTTTAAATATCTTTTCATGCCTGCCTTGCTGTTTTTTACAC
>JACQQB010000024.1 GCA_016207225.1 Microcaldota archaeon
GTATATAATAAAATGTAAGTAGCGAGTGCTTCTTACAATCTCATTCTAGAAGACGACCTACGCGGAGTATCAACAACATGTCAGAACCTCTACAAAGAACTATCCTACGATCTAGTAATGGTGGCCCTAACCAAGGTCAATTCCCAAGCCCTGTTTCTACTCCCCAGAGACATTTAATCGATTGTAAGGTCACCTTATTCACAAGGGAAAATGCTCCAAGATACAAGGCTAATGCTGACTGTGTCCTGACTGAGCTTGATCGCAACTGCAAAGAACTTTCCATTATTGACTGTGACCATTATCATGTTACTAATACTGCTTTTATTCCTACCACTGTTCAATCTGCAAGAGACAGCAATATTGCAATTTTCACCTTTTACCAATACCGTGAAGAACTAGTAGAACAACTGGTTGATGCATTAAGAAGAGAAAACCCTGAACTCTATATCGTCTTTATTTCTTATAGCAAGAAAGAGATACCTGAAGGTACTGCTGACCTGGTATTAACTGGAACTGAAATATTCCCAACGAATGGCTCGTCAGGGCTTAGAGGTTCTTTATCCGCACTGCTTACGGAAACTTCGATTGGGGAGAGAATCCGCGATTTTACATACGAAGGCAAAAGTTATTACGAACTAAGCCCTGCGGCACAAAGGGCAGTAAGGGCAGAAGCAGTTATTGAAAGGGAAGTTAAGGGTAAAACAAGGAGAGGGTACGTACACATGAATAAAGGCCGTCCGCCATATCCGGGAGGCTTCGTTGAGCTGACTGCAACAGTAGGTGAAGATGCGATAGTAAGCACCTCTGCAGCTGTAATAGACAATGCCAAGGCACTTGGATTCTCTAAAATACTTAACACTTGCATACTGGAAGGCAATACTGAATTGAACAGCGCAGTTCGTACAACTTACTGATTTCTCCATTCTCATTTAATTATTATCTAACGCATATTCTGTTTCTTATAATACATAACATAAGTTCCATTGCTTAATCTCACAATCCCCGGGTCGCAAATTATCGTATTCTGCTCCCCTGTTATAGCAACGCCTAAAGTAGCAACAGAGCTAGATATTTCTGGCGGTACCATATAGACTATCCCCTGGTTAGAGCAAATATACAGTAACAGGCTATTATCCTCAAGCTGAAGCACATCCGGAACGCTTCCTCCTGTATTGTAAATGCCGATTTTTGTGAATGTGTAACCATCACTGCTTGTAGCAACAATCACACTTTGTCCTTGGGCAGTGTACATCCTCCAGATTCCATTATTATAAACTACAGCAGGGTCTGTTATGCTATTCTCCTTAAATCTTATTCCATCTTCCTGAACAAAATTAATCCCGTCATCTGAAAGTGCACTGTATATCTTCGAGTTTGGTGTATTGCTTGGACCAGGTTCAGGCCCAAAGAAAAATAACCTATATTTTCCATTTTCTAATCTGATTACATAGGGATCCCATGCTTTCTCAGTTGTATAATCATACAGCTTACAATCACCATACCTGTAATTTATGCCATCATCGCTAATTGAACAGTCGAATGTATCTATGCTCCCATTCACATAATATACAACCAGACTGCCATTCGGCAATATTGCAGGATGTGCTACGCTTGCATGGTCTATCAAGAGTCTATTCTCTTTAACCCAATTCTTAGAATCCTGTGAGGTAGCTCTCCAAATACTATGGTAATACGGATGGTTACAGCATGGAGGCACATTTTTGGCAGTTTTCGGTTGAGCTTTCAGACTTACGTTTATGCTAGCATTGCCTATCCCCTGCTCTGCTTCATTGAACATCTCCGCTATAAAACTCCTAACATCGTCCCAATATTCCGGCCTTACCTCATAAAACCACTTATGGTCCCCAGGATAATCCGTCTTATACCTGACATCTTTACCCAAATTCTTAAGCTGTGGAATTAGCTTATTCACGTTTTCAACTATTGCTTTATTCGGCTCATTCTTTCCTAAACCAACATATACTGGAACAGTTACATTATTCAGGCCACTAAAAAGTTCTGTCGCAATCTCGTCTCCTGCAATGGCCGGCGCAAGTAAAACAATGCCCTTAAGGCCTGGAGGATTCTCTATTGCTTTCTTTAAGGTAAAAACTCCTCCCTTAGAGAAACCTATCATTATAATTTTTTCTCCATCCACATCTTTTTGATCTTTTAAAAAATCAAATGCTGAATCAACCGAACTCAGGTCATTTGATTCAGGTCTTATCGGAGCCAATGCCGCATATCCCCCGTCTCCTAAAGCCTGAACAAAGTCCTTCACATCATAACCTTGCGCAGCTGCCTGCTCATATCCATACTGCTCAACGAAAACCCCATGATTATATATGACAGCTGGTAATCTTTTACCGGGATGAGGATGGAAATAAAGTGCTCTTATGGTACCATCCGCAGTTTCTAAGGTCACCCACTCTATCTTCGGTGTAACATTTTTTGGCTCTTCTTTGATTGTAGTTGCATTCCCTATTGTCTGGCTTACGTTCACCTTATCCTCAACTGGTTTTTCCGGCTCTTTTGGAATAACGGGCAATGTTTTGTTTTCCTTTATCTGTAAAGGCTCTTTGGGCGAGGGGTTAGTGTATGTACAACCACTTATCAAAATAATACAAAATAAGAAAACAGCTAAATGTAAGCCATCCAATTTCATACTCTCTCAAGCTCCTAAAACTACTAGTTTAATATTGGGCCTTTTCATTACCCGATTTTCCTCTCACATTCTGGTGCCTTGGCACATTTTGGACATGCATCCTTCAACCTTTTCTCTATCAGCTCTGCATATTTAACTGCATCCTCAATCTTTACACTCTCTGCAGGACCTCCTACTTCCACATTTGCATACACATTCCCATAATAGAATCTAATCTGGTACAACGGGATTTTACCTAGGACGGAGTCTTCGTAGGGCTGAACAAAATATATACTGTCATGTCCATAAACCCTGTTTTGCGGAACTGGTATTGCTCCAACATCCTTGAATGCAAAATAATTCTGTTTAAGTGCGCAATCCATGTTTGTCTCATTCTTGTAAATTGATAAAGCAACATAAATGCTGTTTAGTGTGTTGTTATTTTCATCGAATGTCTCATAATACACTTCGTCTGTTGCTGCCCAACCATAATTCAGCAACCTATTTGCATCTGTTTCATTTCCCTCTGTGTAAACATTAGCATCAGCTGTAAAACGACTGTAATTCTTATTCAATTTATATCCTGGCGGAACATCGGACTGCTTTAAATTCAAATTCCTAACCTCTTCAGCTGTCAATGAAGTTGGGGTTGTAGTTAAAGCACCACCACTCTTGTATATGCATCCTGCCAAAACCAAAATTCCAAAAACAAATAAAACAAACACAATTTTTTTCATACTTCACCTATTTTGTACACCTTAATCCATTATCCTATATTAACTTTTGCCCTAACCTAAAAAACCACGGCCAAATTTCAACTGGACTTGACCAGGTTCACTAAACTCTGTTCTATCCACATGGTATATCAGCCAGAAAAACAGTATACTGTCCTCATCCTCTTCCATCGGTCCATCTACTGGAAATGTTTCCCAATTAACTAAGATTATCTTCCTGGTTGAGCCATAAGGCCTAGCTCCCCATCTCTGCTCATCTCCCTCAGCTATATTCTCGATTACCCACGTGCCCTTAACGCCGCCGTAATCCCACGTACCGTCATCAAACATATCCAACCTATACTCTATCGGAACACCCACGTAATCAGAGCCGCCACCAGCATCATAGTAAATCTTATTACTGTAAATTCTCCAAAGACCAACAGACTCTGGATTCTTTGCCTCAACTTTCACCACAGTCTCATTAACCGGTTCTTTTGGCTCAATCGCAGTTTTATTCTCTCCAACTACTGGCTTTTCTGGCTCAACAACAATAGGTTCCACTGGTTCAACTTTGGTTATGTTCCCTTTAGCTACTGGCTCAACCGGCTCTATGAAATATTTAAAAA
>JACQQB010000025.1 GCA_016207225.1 Microcaldota archaeon
AAGCTGCTCTGCTGTCCCTTCAAAACCACCCGCAAACGCTTCAAAACTGAACGCAACTATGATGCTTGCAACTACTGCAGTAATAATCCCAAGATAAACATGCCTGTTGTACTGTGTATTCTGGGTTTTTTCCAAGTATGCCAAAACTATGCCCACTACTAAGGCTGCTTCTAAAGACTCTCTAAACGTTATTAGAAATTCCGGCAACATCGTTTCACCATCAGAGTAGTTACATATCACAAATTAGGTCTATATATAATCTTTCCTACAAATATTCGGTAAGTCTAAAAATCTTCCCAAGAGGATTATAAACACTATCCTAATGCATGATTAAGGTTTAAAAATTTAGCTTACAAAAGATTGTGTTAACAACAGGAGGTTGATTCGATGGCAGATCTAAACCCAATTGAACAAATGATAGTAAAAGCACTACAAGAACTTGGAGCAACAGACGAAAATAAGATGAAAACTGCAGATGATATAGCCAAGAAAACAAACAGACCAAAAGGCCAAATAACCAATACATTGGTACTTCTAGTTCAGAAGGGAGTAATAGACAGAAAGGCAAGAGAAAAAGCCGCAGGCTACTACCTGAAAAAATAAATGTGGTGTTTAATTGGAAGAAATAGCATTCAGTGCGAAATATAGGGATTGGGTAGTAATCAAGAAAATGTCAATAGCAGAGAACACTAGCCCACCAGAAGTTATCCATATCCTCTCCAGTATCTGTGACACTCTGAATAGAAAGGCCTTTGACTTTAGTGGCATAGATGTAAATAAAATAGAAGAGTTCATCGTTAAAATAACCAAAGGTAAGAGAAAAGGTTTTTCGACTTTGGCTGACCTGTTCGGCAGCCTAAAAGCCAGTGAAGTAAAGGAAGTTTTACTCACTTCAACTGATGAGCAGAAATTACCAGTTGCCGAAGCCTATTTCATTCGCAGGCTATTGGAAACACTGGGCTATGACCTAAACATAAGTGCAAACATGCTTTCCAAAATGTACCCTGAGCTTAAATTTTCTAAACCAAAAGGAAACTTTGGTAAAAAGAAAAAGTCTCAGTAACTAACAACTCTTTTTTAAGCATAACCTAAAGAAGTATATGGGCTTACTTAATACATTGGCCAGAATAACGAGCTACGTCGCACTAACCCTAATCGTAATGTTATTGGTATCTGTCATACCTGTCTCTATAATACTCTTCAACACTAACTCCATTCTACTAAACCCTACAACATATGAGCAGAAATTTACAAAATTCCAAGTATACGAGAAAATAAAAAATTCCATCATAACCTCACTAGTTGAAATGCTTGCAGGCGAGGGGGCCACAATCCAAATACCCATATCAAAAGAAGAAGCAAAAAACGAACTTTCTAACGCAATTCCAATCTCCTGGGTGAAAGGCCAGATCAACAATCTAATAAGGAATCTTTTTAGCTATCTCAATGGCGAAATAGATGAACCAAATTTAACAATAAACTTCCAGGAAATAAAGCCAGCGCTGTTAAATGCTTTCAAAAAAATAGCGAGTAAGTCGATCGAAGAGGAATACACTGGAGCAATACCAAATGAAATCCTTGATAAGTTACAATGTTCTGGGTTGCTTGAATGTTTGGAAAAGTGTAAGCTGCCCCAATACGAATCCACTTGCGAGCAATTGGGCCTAAACTCAAGCATTGCCACTCAAGGAATCGAGGGTCAAATCTCCGACCAATTGCCTGATAAAATAAACCTTTGGGAAGAAGCTAAAAAATCTGACCAAGTTCAATATGCAGCTCAAGTAAGGGAATATATAAAAATACTCAAGCTTGTCCCACTGGCTCTTATCCTAACTGGGGTAATATCGGTCATACTCATCATAGTGATATCCCATAACATCAAATCTACACCAAGATGGCTCGGCACCGGATTATTTTTTGGAGGACTAACTACTGTTCTGGCAGGCTACGCCCTGCCAAATATCCTCCAATCGTCCATCATGTCCTCCAGCCCGCAAGGACTTGCTGAAAATGAACTAATGAGCACAGTGCTGGAAATACTCTTCGATATCATCAAAGACATAGGCAATAACATACTGGTACACGGTGCCATACCTCTTATCCTGGGTTTAATCCTGTGGGCTGTGTCAATAGCACTGGTATTTCTGGACAAACCTAAGATTAAGGTAAATCCCAAAGAATCTGGCGATAAAACAAGCTATATCAGGTAAGTTAAAATCAAAAATAAGTAAAAGTAAACGAGTAGCTTCAGTCCTCGTCGTCTTCATCATCGTCCCATTCTTCTTCGTCCCATTCTTCCTCTTCTTCCTCGTCTTCCTCTTCATCAAACATCCTAACACCCCTCAGGTTATTGATGTGTTAACTAGGTAAATATTTAAATACCTTTCTTAACTTCACTCTTCGGTTATTATTTTAAAACCGAGAATAATAACTCATGAGCTTTACATATGCCAAGGCCGGAGTAAACGTGGCTAAGATAAAAGGGATTCAGGGACTAATACAGCAAATGACAAAGAAAACAAAAAACAAGTACATGCTGCCAATCTACGGGCATTATGCCGGCTTATTGAAAATCAAAAATCAGCAGCTAGCCTTGCACACGGACAGTGCCGGTACAAAAGTCCTGGTTGCCCAGTATTTGGGAAAATACGATACGATAGGCATAGACGCAGTCGCAATGAATGTTAATGACATCATATGTATTGGCGCCAACCCAATAGCGTTACTTGACTACTTAGCACTTGAAAAAGATGACGAATCACTAGTCTATGAAATAATGAAAGGTTTAGTCAAAGGTGCAAGAGAGGCCAAATGCTCCATAGTTGGCGGTGAAACGGCAATAATGCCAGATGTAATCAAGGGGCTGGAAGGCAAAACAGGCTTTGATCTCGCATGCACCTGCCTAGGTATTCTAGAGAAAAAGATCACCGGAAGCGAAATAAGAGAAGGGGATCTCATAATTGGCTTGAGAAGCAGCGGGTTGCATAGCAATGCCTATAGCTTAGCCAGAAAAGTACTGCCACTTGGCAGCTGGGCCAAAGAACTCCTAACTCCCACAAAGATATATGTCAAGCCAATAATGCAAACAGTAAAAAAATTACGGATTAGTGGGCTAGCAAACATAACTGGCGGTGCCTTTTCCAAGCTGACACGCTTAAACCAGAAACACGGGTTTCTCCTCCATTCAATGCCCGAACCAAATGAAATTTTTGAAGAGATACAAAAAAGAGCAAAGCTAAGTGACAGGGAAATGTACAGGACTTTCAACAT
>JACQQB010000021.1 GCA_016207225.1 Microcaldota archaeon
CACAATACCTATTACAACTACGGACAAGGCCATCGTTAATAAATAAACAGTCATTCCAATACCTAAACATAATCTATTAAGCAGCAAATATATAAAGCTTTACATAAAGATGTAACACTTGGGGTGAAAGGATGTTGAAAATAAAATCAGGGTTAACAATAATGCTGAATACAAACGGCTATCTGCTAATCTCTATTGTAACTGTGCTAATAACTGCCCTTATCTCACTCTTCATGATGACAATAATCAGTCTTCCAGCCCTGATTCTTCATAACGAGATCATAGTGGCACCCTACATAAGCGCAATTGATTTAGCTTACTTTATTCTATTCACCCTGATCACCGGCCTGTCCTTAAGCATGCATATATTTAGTTTTAGGAATAACCTGCTACTGCATTCTTCTTCCTCAACAACTGTTACCAGCATATTCCTTAGCATGTTTACTACTGCCTGCCCTGTCTGTGCCCCGCTCATTCTAACAATCCTAAACGTCCCTGCCTCTTTCGCAATCCTTCCACTCCAAGGCGCTGAATTTAAATTTATAAGCCTAATTCTAGTAATTATCTCACTTTATTTAGTTTCAGAAAACATAAGCAATAAGTGTGAAATCAAAAAGTGACAGTCATGAATCTAAAACTAGTGGTATTCTCAATTCTTATACTCTCTTTCATAACATCTGCACACGGTCCAGAGCCTGAAACCGCAGAGATCTGCGGTACTTTACCAGCTGGCAAAGAAGAATCCATAACTCTGATTGGGTTAATCCTCTATTTATCCATAATCCTTCTTGGTGCCGCACTAGCCATTTATGGATATAAATACAGCTCAAGTACAAAATGGAAAAAAGACATAATTGCTCTAGGTCTTGTTTTGATTATAAGTGTAGTTGCTGCCTATCTTCTAGGACCTGGTCTTAATCCTGAAACCCTATCTTTTGGGAATGCTGGTTCCCAGCACGTGCATGCGGACTTAAGGGTTGTTTTGGATGGCCAAACTCTAAATCTATCTCAGGGGAAGTACATGTCAACCTCATCAAACATAAGGAGTTCTTTCGTCCACCTGCATAATTACCATGGAAACATCATCCATGTGCATGCATCTGGTGTCACCTTAGGCTATTTCCTAAAGTCGATCAATCTAGAGCTAAGCAACGATTGCTTTAAAACCGACGAAAATCAGCTTTACTGCAATAACGGCACTAAATCCTTGGCAGTCTATGTGAATGGAAAAGTGGAAAATAACCCAAGAAACTACGTAATCAAGGATTTGGACAGAATTCTTATCTACTATGGAGAAGCGAGTAAAATCAAGCAAGAGCTTTCTATGGTAAGTAATGAATCCTGCATACAATCCAGAAACTGCATCCCACCAATTGACATTGAACCAGAGGAAGAGTGCATCACCTAATTCACTTGTCCAAATAGACTTTTGGTGGTTCAGGAGACTTCTGTGCAATGTACTTGCTGCTCTCTATAAAATCATAGCCAGTGGTTGCTTTCCTATTCAACTTAAAAAACGATAACTGTGCTATTTTCATTCCAGCATGCAAGAGAAGATCATTAGGGTTTACTGAGTAGATCTCCAATGTCAATGTGCTAGGTTCTTTTGAGCCAAAGCCAGCATGAATTATACCAGCTGTCATATGTACAAGTATGCCTAACCTACCTATCGAAGACCTTCCTTCTATCGTAGCTGCAATTTCATTTGAAAGTGAAATCTTTTCCTCTGTGTTTGCAAGTATAAACTGATGGGTCTTCAGGACAAATGGTTCATTGTTAATTGCAACTTTCTCAAAGCATTCAACATCCTTTTTTCGCGAGTCTATCTGTCTATTTATTTTATTACAAACCAAAATTTCCCTACCTAAACAGATATCAATGCTATCCGGGCCCAAATGCTCTCTTCTAAATGGCAATATCTTCAAACTTTGTTTCTCTATGGCTTCCAGAATATCGCTATCACTCAATAAACTCATAATTACCCTCCAAAATATTTTTAAAGTAAAACTTTTATAAGTTATACTATGGAACCGGTCTATGTTGAAATAGTAACCGCACCAAATTGCCCTCATTCTCCAAAAGCACTAAAAATAGCCCTTACTATCGCATCTAAAACACATGATGTACCGATAGTGGTAAGGGAAATCAGTGTGGCAACTGATGAAGGAAGAGGACTTGCAGAGGATTATGCGATAGATGCGACTCCAACAATCACAATTAACGGCAAAATAGCCTACATCGGAGTTCCTTCAATTAATGCATTCAATCTCCTAGTAAAAGATTTCCTAAGAAGTGAACGTTACAGGAATAACTACTTCTTCTAGCTCTTCTTTCCAAAGCAAACAGCACGCTTGCTTAAAATAATTGCTAGGCCCAATAATGCTCAAGCCCCTGTAGTCTAACCTGGACAGGACGCAGATGACAAGCGGAACCCTGCGGTAGACAAGAAAGGCTGAAATCTGGGTTCGAATCCCGGCAGGGGCGTCAAGCTTTTTATAATTATTTGCTTGTAAAGTAAGGTGAAAGAATGAATAGTGAACAAAAAAACATGATAATAGGCACAGCAATAGTCGTTATCTCGATACTAATCGGTATGTTGCTTGCTGATTACCTTAACCTTGACTATATCAATATTGAGGGTAGAAACGTAGCTGCTATCTATTGCCCTGGTCTGCCCTCCAATGAATTAATCAGCGTAGTCTTAGGCGAGCATATAACAAACACTACTCAATGCACTGATAACCTTTGCTTGAAAAACACCATCAATGTAATTTGCTCCTACGATGAATGCTCTACATTTACAATTTCCGGTGAAACCAGAGTATATTCCAAGAAATACTGTAATCTCATAGGCTCTAGGATAGTCAGAGATAGGATAGTCCCAGAATAACCTAATCCAAGCAGCTTGCTAACTGTCTTTCAATAAAACTATTCTTTGCCCTAACTGAGCCAACTTGAACTGACATGGCTAAGCCCAACAG
>JACQQB010000022.1 GCA_016207225.1 Microcaldota archaeon
GAATTCATAGTTTAATAACTCCTGATCCAATTTGTCTATTGTGGACTTCAGTATTTACAATTCTAGCGTTTCCATGAATCTTGGACTCACCGGTAATTTTAGAGTTAGTTATCCTAGCATCACCACAGACTTCTGCAGTATCTGTTACCAAACTATTTCCATCCAATATTGCGTTCCCATGCACTTTAGCCTGACCTGATACGATGGAGTTTCCGCCTACTCTAGCGTAAACAAAGACTCTTGGATAATCGAGAACCATAGCTCCAGATTCCACAATGACGCTGTAGGATATACTTGCACTAAGCTCCACAAAACCACCAGTAGTCCCGTCAGGATTGTAGTGATTGTAGCCTTTACGAACTCTGCCTGAAACTTCTTTTTCATAAACTCTTCCTTCCTGGATTGCATGCTGTGCGACTAGGCATAACCTATCAAACTCAAACCCTCTATAATTAGTGACAGTTAGGAATGGGGATTGCGGATCCCTCATGGAAGCTTGGACTAGAGGCTGTTCAGCATCTTTTGACTTTATTTGTGGTGGGATTTTTCTCATTTGGTTCATAAAAATCACGGGATTAGTTCAGGGAGAATCTTTTTGTCTGGAGATAAACTGGTACAGCGTTTCCAATTTTAGCAGTCCTTTCATAATTGCCACTAAGATATTTTGTTGCAGGCCTCCATATTATTGCTTCTTTAAGCATTTCACGGATTTGCCCAGTCTCAGCAATATCAAACGGCGTTTTGCCTTTTTTATCTTCTGCAAGTGGATTTGCTCCCCTATTTAACAATAAATTAATGATCTCAATATCACCAAGCTTAACAGCTAGATGCAAGGAGGTATAACCTCTTGAGCCAGTTTCATTTACATCATGACCTTCGTCCAGAAGAGAGTTGATCAGGCTTGTATCTTGAATAATTACCGCATAGTGCAATGGACCGTATAATCCACTTCTTCGTTTAGGAGGCTTTATTTTAGGTGTTGTGGGTTCAGATGTTATTGGATCCTGCTGATTCATTTGCATTTCATGAGTCGGCTGTATGTTGGTATTGTTCATGGCCAATTTTTGACTTAAGAGATGATCATTCAGAAATGTTAGAGACCAAGAGCTAATATTATTTAGAGAGACAAGTGCCTGGGTAGTATATTTGAGAAGTATGCTTAGGGTTCCTTCTTTCACAGATTCAGGTGTACTGACAATTCTAAACAATCTTCCAATGAAAACCACATGATTGATATCCCCACTTATACCAGTTGCAAAGCCTACAACATTTGTTACGTCCCCTTTTAAGCCTGAAACATCTCCATTAAGCAGTTCTGAAACAGTTCCAGAGATATTGGATGCATCCCCAGAAATGTGATCTAAGCAGCCTTGCAGATGTGTATAGTTTCTAAGGTTGGAATTTGCCATGATTACACGTTACTTTATTTTTGTTTATGTAGAAAAGAAGCTCGCCAAAAGCATAAGCCTCTGACATTACTTTGTATGTTCGGAGATATTTAAACCTAGAACATCGTAGATTGCCGTTATTTTAACTGTTGGTTTGGCATGTGCCACTGGTAGTACCGCTTGTTCCAGGTGCGCAGCAGAACCCGCTGCCACCGGAGTCTGAATAGGCAGTATAGCCTATAGGGCAGCAGAAACCGTTGCCGTTAGAATCCTGGTATGGAGAAAAGCCGCTTGCACATGTAAAACACCTTCCTTTCCCGCTGCAGTATGGGAAATCAGAAGGACAGCCACATAGGTTGCAGGAACTTACCAGATTGCCGTTGGAGCAGTAGAGTTCCTTCAGGGAGGAACAGCTCCCATAAGGAGTCCCGTCAGAGCACCTTGGGATTGGGTTGAACTTTTGCCAACTACCATAGCTGGATAGTTTTTGAAATTCCTTTATATCTATTGCAAAGCCTAAGCCCTCAACATCTATGTCTACTGCCTTAAGGCTGTTTATCCCGATTAGTTCACCGCTTTCCTTCTCGAATAGGCCACCACCGCTATTTCCAGGGTTTATTGCGGCATCAGTCTGGACCAGGTTATACTTATATTTAGTGTCAGTTTCAGTACTAAGAAAATTGGAGACTATTCCGTTGGAAACACTTCCCTGCAGGCCAAGTGGTGAACCTAAAGCAAGAACGTTGGTGCCTTGAGGATAATTTTCAGAATAATTTATTTGGACAGGAGTTCCGTAAATGCCGTTAAGGTAGATTACAGCCAAATCCATATCATTGGGAGCAATCCGTATATCAGCTGCGTTTACAGTTTTTTGATCGTTAGTTACCACTTTGACATCGCCTATGCTGTTAGCTTGTTCAACCACATGCTCATTTGTTAGGATTATTGTCTGCGCATTTGAATGTGCTATTATTACCCCTGAGCCGCTTGCCAGTGAATGCTGAACCTTGACTATGCCTTTTTGCAATTCAGTTATCAGTTCAGTGGTTGCTTTTTCCTGGGTTAAACACGTGTTGTTACTGCTGCAGACTAAGCCGGAGCCACAACCGCAACTGGAGCAATCGAAAACCAGTTGCCTGTCTTGATTGCAGAAATAACTGACCTGCCTTGAGCATTGGCCGATATTTGTGCCGTCAGCGCAGGTTTCAGGCATTACGTTTATTTCAGCAGTATCGCTCTCAGATGAAAGGAGATATCTGTCACCGAAAAAGCTCGCCTTAATTTTTTTGTTCCCAACCTGATTTAGTTGGACATTGAAAACCACGTTGCCCTGGTTGTCAGTTGTAGCTTCACCGGTTGCATCGCCAATGATGTTTATTTTTTGATTAGGTATTCCGGAACCGTTTAGGCTGTTTTTCAACCTTACGTTTATTTTAGTTATTGAATTGTTGGTTGTTTGGTTTGGAGAGGAGATCTCGAGTTTTGTAGGAGTCTTGAAGATTATTTTTGTAGCATTGGCAGAGTCCTTGTAGAATACATTTCCCCCAAAGGCAAAGGTAATGTTTGTTTCCTTCCCGCACAATTCTTTTGGTATGTCTTTGGTTGAGGACAGTCTGCCATTCTGGTCAGTTATCAGTGTTTCAAATGGTTTGCCATTGATGTAAGTTGAGATTTCCTGGTTAGCTATTCCGCGTTTGTTATCGTTTTTAAGCTCTATGGAATAAGTAAAGTAGCCTTCGCAGCCGTTGCCAGAAGTCTTGATTTGTACATCGATAGTGCTGGTTGTTTGGAAAGCACCAAAATAAGCTAGAATACCGAATCCAGAGGCGATTACCATTATTATGATTACAGTGACAACGCCTAAGCCAAGCAGCAGGGTTCTGTCCATCAAATCACTTTAGCCATAGATGATCAGCGGGTCAGCATTGGCAATTGACTTGTCCAATGAAGCTGCTATTTCCCTGACCAGTAACTTGGTCTGATCAGTATCGAGAAGCACTTCAGTGACCTTTGCGCTCGTAGCGTTGTAGAACATGAATGAAACCGTCTTCTTATTGCTGCTTTTCTGCTCTTTTATGAAATCAAGTTCAAACACATTGGTAACAACATTCTTCATTTCACTTTCAGTTATCTCTATTGTTTTAAGGCCTTGGTAATCATTGGTATAACTAACTCCAGGAGTGCCTCCATTAAATTTGCTTAAGTCAAATTTCTTTACAGAGATACCCACGCTTGGTACGGTCTTTTCCTGTATTCCGATGTAGGTTATCTTTAACTGCATCCCTTCCCATTTCTCCTCTATGATAACAGGTTGATTTTGACCTGGTGGAGATACTGCTGGTGGAAGCTGGGGACAGCCAGCTAGAAAAATCAATAGAACAGCAAAGCAGATTAGTAGTTTTTCTTTTACCATAGGTTACACCTTCTTCATTTGGGGAGTGGGAATCCCTTTTCTTTCGACCATTTGTCTGTTGCTTCTTTGAATTTTTTGCTTGGTTCACGAGCATCGCTGCCCTGGTCAGAAGAAGAACCATCACTTCCTTTTTCTTTTTCATAGTTCCACCTGAAGCAGCCATAGTATGCCCCAGCCTCCGGTCCTTCAGCGCAGAATGCACAAACCTCAAATTCCAGCACTATTTTCTTTGGCTCCTTGCCAAACTTCTTTTTCAATTCATCAAAAGCATCATCAGGATAGAATGGGGTGTCGCTCATACCAGCATTAAGTGAACCGGCATGCTTTCCTTGTGCACCGCCATCTGCAGCGTCATCTCCATTGTAATAGGGGTCGCTTTCCCCTGTGATATAATCTACAGTGCACAGTTTGCCGCCGTCAACAGTTACTGCATCCTTATCTCTCCATGTAGGCTCTACATCACTTGGATTGAAAGGACTTTCACTCCCATCAGCAAAAACTGCCTTCCTGCACACTGTCTGAATAAAGACAATCTTAGTGCAGTTTTCAGTGCAGACAGGAGCATAAGTTATGTTTATCTCCCTGCCGCCAACTGACCTGCCTATTGTGGCGTATTTTTTCTTGACTACCTTTTCACCTGCCCATATGCAGTCGCCCACTGTGTCAACTATAACGATGCTTGAATCGCCCTCGAGACCTTTTTCAGAGACTGTCCCATACCAGCTAAAGCTCTTCTCTTCTTGCAGGATGTCATAGATAACATAACCGTATACATAACCATCTTCTATTATTCCGCCAATATTTCCTGTGGCAAATCCTTCGATTGTAACGCTACCGTTTATGTCACGGCCATTGCTTCTGAGTTCCCACTTTCCATTAACTTGCTCTGCACCAACTGTGCAACCTATGCCGCCTGCCCAAGTTTCCTCCTGAAGCGCAACTACTTCAAGGTTATTCTCTATTCCTTCATTGTACTCTTCACTTTGTTCTGCGTAGATAAAAAGAGTAAACGTAAGTATGGAGATTAATGCAAAAAACAAAAAGAATCTGTTAAACCCTTTCATAGTTTGATGAATAGACATAATACTATAAAAATCTTCTTGTAAGAGAAAAAAGAAAAATGTGCAACTAGTTTGACTTAGTTGCAATAAGCATTGTTTCAGGCTTTCTGAAAATGTTGCTTGCCTTTACTCCTGCCAGTATTTTTGTCCCCTTGCTTTCAGTTATGTCCACAAGCCTTTGGGTTATTATGCCATCAAAGAC
>JACQQB010000005.1 GCA_016207225.1 Microcaldota archaeon
AGATACGGCTAATCTATTATAAGAAAGGCTTCAGGGGAAAAGAGTTAGACAAGATAGTCGAGAAGATAACCTCTGATGAACAACTATGGCTTCAGACAATGATGCGCGAAGAACTCGGCTTAACTGAATCTGAATCCGTCAATCCATTCTCAGAATCTCTAATAGTCGGTGGTTCTGCCCTTGTTGCCTCATTCATTCCAGTAATCCCATTTGCATTCCTGCCAGTTTCAACCGCAGTTCCAACTGCCTTCATAGCCTCTGCAGCCATTTTATTCTTTGGAGGCGCTTACAAGGCTAAAATTACTGTTGGAGACTGGAAAAAAAGTGGATTGGAAATGCTTCTGGTTGGATCATTGGCTGCTATAGCTGGCTATATCATAGGTCAGATTCTAGGAGCAAGAATAAGTTAAAGGTCCGCAATTTTAAGGCCCAACTCTCTCTTCAGTTCACGGTATCTGTTCCTAATCGTAACTTCAGTAACGCCTGCTGCATCCGCAATTTCCTTCTGTGTTTTTCTCTCACCAGCAAGAGCACTGGCGATGTAAACTGCCGCAGCAGCTACGCCTGTTGGTCCTCTTCCAGAGACCAATCCCTTACTGACTGCTTTCTTTAGCAACTCTATTGCCTTCTCCTGCACCTGGCCTGATAGTTTAAGTGCTGCAGTTAACCTGGGAACATACTGCGATGGATCGGTTAATGGAACCCGTAAACCTAACTCATGCGAAATAAACCTGTAAGTCCTGCCAATTTCTTTTTTCTCAATACCTGCCAGATCCGCTATCTCGTCCAAAGTTCTCGGCTTACCTGTCTCCCTGCATATTGCATAAAGGACAGCTGCAACAACACTTTCAATCAGTCTGCCGCGGATTAAGCCTTTTTCAATACACTTTCTGTAAAGCAGTGCCGCACTCTCCCTCACTGCGTCTGGCAAGCCTAAATAAGAAGCAACCCTGTCCAACTCACTCAAAGCAATCGATAGATTTCTCTCCATTGAGCTTGCAATGCTGGCTCTCTTGTGCCATTTGCGCATTCTATAGAGCTGTGCCTGTTTTTTAGAAGAAATCTTTGCCCCGCGTATATCTCTATTGTACTGGTCTATCTCAGTCACTAAGCCTTTGTTGGGTCTCATGTATTTTATAGGGGCGCCACCACGTGCTCTCTTATCCCTTTGCTCGCTGTCAAAAGCACGCCATTCAGGACCGGTATCCACAACATTATCTGCGACTATCAAGCCGCAGTTCTTACACATTATCTCTCCTTTTTCATAATCCTTGACTAGCTTATCGCTCTTGCAATCTGGGCATTTGTCTACCATCGAAGCACCGTCTGTGTGTTTACGCAAAGTTTTATAAACCTTAGCCAAGGTAGTATATAAATCTATCTCTTATACGCTCTATGTCGAATTTATCCCTTAAAAATACTAGTTAACAGGTTAAAGTTAGGAAAAATAGCTAAAAGTTTCTAAATTAGGCCCATTTCCGTTATTTTTTTGAATATAATCGTGAAATCCTTTCGATCCCTTCCTGTATTCTCCTCTCATCGGTCAATAACGTAACTCTGGTAAACGGATAAGGCATCGGATCATCTGAAAATGCAAAAGCATCTCCAGGAATCGTAGCTATAGCAGCACCATCTAACAGTTCCGTTGCAAACTCAGTACCGGTTCTACCACTGCAAATAATCCTTCCATAAAACGCAGCTTCGGGAGGTATAAACTTCAGACCGGGAATTTCATCAATTCCTTTAAACACCTCTCTTCTCCTTCTGAATATCTCTTTCATCTGTCCGATATGCTCTCTACTCCCTTCCAACGCAGCTACTCCGCCAACGCAGGAAACAATATTGCTAGCCATTCGTTGCTGGTCCAGTTTTCTCGCAATCTCCCTAACTTCAGCCAGAGCTGCGTTCACATTATAGAATGCTAAAGCACCCAATCTAAAGCCCGCCATTAAATATTCTTTTGAAAAGCTCATTATTTCGACAATGGGCACATCCGTAGTTAGCTCATGCAACAATACTGCCCTGTCCATATTCAACGTAAGCTGGTTGTAAACCTGGTCTGCAATTATAAGCAAACCATTTTCTTCTGCAATCTGGACTATCTCTTGCAATAATTCACGGCTATAATTAGCTCCGGTCGGGTTATTCGGGTTAATTACCAAGATTGCCTTTATTTCAGAATCCTCTCTTACCTTTCTTCTAATCTCGTCTAATTTCGGCATCCCATCCTCATCACAATCATACAGAACTGCTTTCCTTCTTAATAAATCCAAATTGCCCTCTAGTGCAGAGTAAAAATTGCTTACAACATGGTATGTGAAAAAATTCGGCTTAGGCATCAAAACTTTGCAGCCAAGTATTTTGATAAGGTAATCAAAGGCCTGTGAACCACTGTCCATCAAGATTATATCCTGTTTTGGATCGATGCAAACACTTCCATCTCTCCTTCTTTCCTGAGCTATCAATTCCTTGAACCTATCGGTTACTGAAACATCGTAATAAGCTCCACTATATCTCTCCCCTGTGTTACGTCTTGCTTGGAATTCAGCAAGAGCCATAAATAACTCTGAAGCAGTTAGAGAACCATCTCTAAACCCATCAAGCATCCTTAGAACTTCATTTTTAACATTATCTCTATCCAACTTGTTTCTCCCAGTACCTTGCACTAAATAGTCCACTATTGCTCCAACTATGTGTGGCGGTGTTGAGAAATTCTTAGGGTCTGCAAATCCGGCATCACCCAAGTGCCAAGGTATTGTATCTAATCTGCCAAAACGAGTTTCCACAAAGGGAGGAGGAGGTTGAATCTTAACTCCGTCACGTTGCTGGTCCATGAATCTCCTTACTCTTGGAGAAACATAACTAGGGACTATGATCGGACTTGTCATATTGATATAAGGCAAATTAAATTTAAAAGTAATATGGTATTAGAGCCCCAGGAGAGATTTGTTCTAAATAACTAGTATTTGAACTCTCGACCTACTGCTTACAAGGCAGTTAATCCATCAAGCCTTTAACTTAATGTTCGCTCTACCAGGCTGAGCTACTGGGTCTTGGATTTAAATTATACACAAGTAATTTAATAATTGTCTTTTACAACTAGCTAATAAAAGTGATATTTATGGGTAAATTTCCTATTGCAGATGCTAGAATCTCCCAAATCTGGATTTGCAAAAAATGCAAGTCAAGGAACAAGCGTGGAGTAGAGAAATGTAGGAAATGTGGTTACAAGTACCTAAGGCCAAAGAGGAAAGACATAAGGGCTAAGAAGTAGTCAAGCACTAATTTCAGTTAAAACGATATAATTAAATAGTTCATTATATACATATTATTACTATTTCTGTTCATTTATCGAGGTGTTGTAATTTGACTACTGACAATGGGGCAAACGCATTTACATTTGAATATACTGATGCAGATGTCATGCAAGGTGTACAAAGGTCAATGAATGACCCAAATACTTGGTTTGCATTACGTGGAACTGAAAATTTCATACTAGAGTCTGACCACCAGCTTCCAGAACCTTCTAAACGACATTATGGTCTGGCTATTTTTGAAGGGTCCAAGGCAGAATGGGTTGAGACTGAAGGTGGTGTTCTTGTACCAAAAACTCTAGCAGTACCACACTTTGAACTTAATATCTATCGAATACTTGAGGCCATAGTGAGATTTTCCACTGGCACCAAGATGGTGGTGCCAGACTACCCTGTAGAAGATTACTATACTGGGCTATTCAGGTTACTAGCACTAAATATTTTTGATGGCTCAAATAAACATGAATTATACGGAGATAAAATATTCTACATAAGGACAATTGCTTATTGTGAAGGAATCGGAAGACTGTTTGATGCTGATGACATTGACGAGGTATTAGGCAAGTTAAAGA
>JACQQB010000006.1 GCA_016207225.1 Microcaldota archaeon
ATTCAAAAGAAGGTCTCTCAGGCAAATATCCTGAAATGCTAAACGATGCAGGGTTTAAAGAAATAAAAATAATTAAAACAATGAAATTTGGGTTAGTCACTTTCTTCAAAGCCGTTAAATAAGCCATCATCTCTTTTCAAATTCTTCCTTGCAGCTTTTTGCGCAGAAGTAATATGTCTTACCATCCTTCGATGTCTTATACTGCGCAGTTCCTGGGTCTACGTCCATTCCGCAAATCGGGTCTTTTTCCACTTCTATCACCTCATTTTTATTGCTTAAAGAGCCTCTAAAGCCCTTTAACCTTAAAGAATTGCTGATAACTGAAACTGAGCTGAATGCCATTGCAGCAGAGGCTATTATTGGCGAAAGCAGGAGTTTATCGCCTAGCACGGGTGTTAAAACCTTAACTGTAGGCAATGCGAAACTCAGGAAATACAACGTGCCAGCAGCTACAGGTATGCCTATTATGTTGTAAACAAATGCCCAGAAAAGGTTCTGCTTAATGACCGCCAGAGTGCTTTTGCTTAGTTGAATCGCAGTCACTACTGCCCTCAAGTCACCGCTTATCAAAGTAATGTCACTGGCTTCCATCGCAACATCCGTTCCTGTACCAATCGCTATTCCAACATTTGCTGCAGCCAGCATCGGGGCATCGTTGATTCCATCGCCAACTGCGGCAACTATCTTCCCCTCATTCTTCAGCCTCTTGACCTCTTTCTCCTTGTCCTCTGGCAAGACCTCTGCCAATACTTTATCTATGCCTACCTGACTGGCAATTGCATTGGCCGTTCTCTTATTATCCCCTGAAATCATCACTATCTCTATTCCTAATTTATGCAGTTCTTCAACAGCCTGCTTGGAGTAAGGCTTTAGGGTATCAGCAACAGCCACGATTCCTGCAAGCTTACTATTGACTGCCAGAAACATCGGTGTCTTTCCTTCCCCTGCCAACCTTATCGCTTCTTTTTCAAGTGTAACCGCTATCCCACTGTCTCTCATCAGCTTCAAGTTTCCCAGCAAAACTTTCTTTGAGCCAACAACAGCCTTAATCCCATGACCCGGTATCGCATCGAATGAAACAGGGTCTTGTAACTCTATCTTCTGCTCCTTTGCCCTGCTGACTATCGCTTCACCCAAAGGATGCTCGCTTCCTTTTTCAGCAGAGCCTGCCAGAAATAAAACATCCTTTTCCTTAAAGCCATTTGCCGTTATCACATCCGTTACTACTGGCTTTCCCTGGGTCAGGGTGCCTGTCTTGTCAAAAATCACCGTGTTTATCTTATGTGCTATCTCCAGGCTCTCCCCACTCCTTATCAAAATCCCATTCTCGGCTCCCTTACCAGTACTCACCATGACTGCTGTCGGAGTGGCCAGGCCCAGTGCACACGGGCATGCTATGAGCAAGACTGCAACAAAGTTAAGGAAAGCAAACGTTATCGCAGGCTGAGGCCCGAACACATACCAAACCATAAACGTCAAAGCAGCTATTGCCAGGACAACAGGAACGAATATGCTTGAGATGTAATCCGCTAACTTTTGGATGGGTGCTTTGGAGCCCTGGGCTTCCTCCACCAGTTTAATTATCTGGGCCAACGCAGTTTCCTTTCCGACTTTAGTTGCCCTGAACTTGAACGCACCTGTCTTGTTTATCGTGGCACCTATTACCTGGTCGCCTTCCTTCTTGTCCACTGGCATGCTCTCACCAGTGATCATAGACTCATCGATAGCAGAGTACCCACTTATTATCATGCCATCAACCGGTATCTTCTCCCCTGGCCTAACAACCACAACATCATTGGCTTTAACTTCCTCTATCAGTATGTCCACTTCCTTACCATTCCTGATGACTCTTGCAGTCTTAGCCTGCAGCCCAATCAATCTTCTAATCGCTTCGCTTGTGTCACCCTTGGCTCTAGCTTCCAATAACCTGCCTAGAATAATAAGTGTGTTGATTACTGCAGCAGTATCAAAATAAACATCAGCAGCCAAGCCGCTAGATGTAAAAATCTCAGGAGCAAAAGTTGCCAACGTACTGTATAAAAATGCCGCGTTAGTGCCAATTGAAATCAAGGTGTTCATATCAGCAGTCCTTAATCTCAGGGCTGACCAGAATCCCTTGTGGAACTGCCATCCGACCCAGAACTGAACTGGGATTGTAAGTATGAACAACGTAATGTTATTGTATAAAAATGACGGTAGGAAATCAAGCTTTATGAAAGAGCCTACAAATATCACAGTACTCAGCAGTGCTCCTACTATGAACTTCGTTGTTAATTCATCAATCTCCTTTTTTCTTGCAGCCCTTTCCTTATCCTCCGTACTCTCGCTTCCTTCCTCAATGGGCGTATAACCACTATCCTCTATTGCCTTCATTATCTGCTTTGAGTTTACTGACTCCCTATCATACTTAACAACTGCTTTCTCACTTGCAAAATCAACATGAATATCACTAACACCCTTCAAACTTAAAGCTGCCTTGTTTACGATACCCGCACAATGCGGGTTGTTCATCCCTATTACTTTCAACCTAAGCTCATCGTTTCTCTCAGCCACACCATAGCCCGTCTTCTTCACTGCCTCCTGCAGTTCTGTCTCGCTCGTTACCTTCTCATCAAACTCGACCGTTGCTTTCTCCGTAACCAGGTTGACACTGGCTTGCTTAACTCCCCTTACACTTTTTATCGCTTTTTCAATCTTGTTTACGCATGAAGCACAGTGCATCCCGATTATTTTCATATCGCATTTCTTAACCAATCCTACCACCTTTCATGTATGAAGCAGCGCAATACTTGCAGCAGAAGGCAAGCGTTCTGTTGCCCCTCTTCTCCTTTACGCCACCCTTGTAAACATTACAGCCGCAATGTGCACATACCGTCAGTTTAGGCTCCAGTGCCAATTCAAACAAATCCCCAAATTTGCCCAGCATCGAAGTAACAAAATCTCTCCCATCCCTCGTTAAATTATACACTTTTTTCTCTCTCGCCCCTGATTTTTTAACTGCAATATATCCGCTAGATTGCAACTTTTTAAGGAAAGGATAAACATGGCCTGCGCCTATCCGTTCACCAAGCTTTTTACTTGTGCTGACAATCAGCTCATAGCCGTGCTTAGGTCCCTCATTCAACAAACACATTATGTAGAACCTTGCCAAGCTGGTTATCTTAATCTCCTTCATGAATCCATTTTACTACTCAACATATATAAACATATCATTTTCTGATATATCAAACACTCATACTATGTACAAATATTTTTAATCTGTTGCTACTACAACTATATATGAATCTTTCTTCACATTTCCCAATGCCTAACGGGAAAATATACTTTGACTCTGCCGCTTCTTCAATTACTGCAATGCCTGTGTTGGAAAAAATGCAGGAGTTCTACACAACTTACAGGGCAAATATCCACAGAGGAGAGCACTCGCTGACAAAAAAGGCCTCTGAAGAATACGAATTAGTTTATGAAAAGCTCGCCAAATTCTTCCATGCAGATTCCCAGGAATTCATCAACTTACGCAATGCCACTGAAGCAATAAATGGCGTTTCTCTTGGTCTGGATTGGCAGCCTGATGATGAAGTAATAATAACGGATGCGGAGCACCATTCCAATCTCCTCCCCTGGCTTCGTTTGAAAGAAAAAGGAGTTAAGCTGAAGGTATTGGAAATCGATATAAATGGCATAATAAACGAAGAAAATCTCAAAACTCTAATCTCCAAAAAAACCAAGCTTGTGGCATTCACTGCCTCCAGCAATGTCGTTGCTGCAAAAGTACCAGTAATGAGCTTAACCAAAATTGCAAAAGATAATGGTTCTCTGGTTCTGGTTGACGCAGCTCAATATGTCGGCCATCAGCCTATCGACCTTAAGAATACCCCTGTAGA
>JACQQB010000027.1 GCA_016207225.1 Microcaldota archaeon
AATTGTATAAGAGAAGGTGTTTTTTAATGAAAGTAGTAATATCAGACCCTAAAACAGGTAAAACTTACCAAACAGACGTAGCTAAAGAGCAAGAGGCAGGCCTGGTAGGCTTGAAAATAGGCGATCTAGTGGAAGGAGCGATAGTAGGAGCTAACGCATATAAGCTTCAGATAACTGGTGGAAGTGATAAGGAAGGCTTCCCAATGAGAAGAGATGTTAGCGGACCTAGAAGAATCAGAGCTTTGCTTTCAAGCGGTACAGGAATACAGACAAGCAGAAAAGGAGAAAGAAGGATAAAGTCAGTAAGAGGAAATACGATTTCAGAGAACATAATGCAATTGAATACTAAAGTTACTGAATATGGTGAAAAAAGTTTAGATGAATTATTCCCACTTAAGCAGAAAGAGGGTAAAACTAATGTTTAGGAAGATTTTAGTTGCTGTTGATGGTTCTCCTCAAGGTAATAATGCTTTAACTGCTGCTTTGGATATTGCAAAGCGCTATGAAGCTATGGTTTCTGTGATAAATGTCGTGCAGCCTTTCACTTGGACTGTCCCTAGCAGTGAAGTTTTACTTTTAGAGCAAAGCATGGGAAAGTTTCAGGCAGAAATTCTAGAAAAAGCAGTAGAACATGGAAAGAAGCAGAGTGTGGAGATAAAAGCAATTTCTGCTACAGGGTATCCGCCAGAGATTATAGCAAAAACAGCTAAAGCTGGCAAGTATGATTTGATCGTTATAGGAAACAGGGGTTTATCAAAGATAGACCGGTTTCTGTTAGGGAGTACATCAGAAAAGATATTAAGAAGTGCTGAATGTACTATATTAGTAGTTAAGGACTAAGCTAGAAGGTGACTAATTGCAATCAGAAGTAAACATAGGTATGTTGGGACATGTAGACCATGGAAAAACAAGCTTAACCCATGGGCTGACTGGTGTCTGGACAGATACACATAGTGAAGAATTGAAGCGTGGTATCACCATCAAGATAGGCTATGCAGATGCTATTTTTAGAAAGTGCAAGAAATGCAATGTTTATACAAGCACAGAGAAGTGTACCAAGTGTAATGGTAAAGCAGAAGTTTTAAGAAAGGTTTCCTTCCTGGATGCTCCGGGACATGAGACTTTGATGACAACTGCGATTGCTGCTTCCAGCATTATTGATGGCGCGATACTGGTTATTGGTGCCAATGAAGTTTGCCCGCAACCGCAGACTTTGGAGCATCTGATGATTCTGAACATACTGGATGTTAAGAAGGTGATTATTGTCCAGAATAAGATTGATTTGGTAACTAGAGAAAAGGCAATTGAGAATTACAAACAAATTCAGAACTTTGTGAAAGGTTCTCCTGCTGAGAATGCGCCGATAATTCCAATTGCAGCAAATTATAAGGTTAATTTAGGTTCTTTGATCCAGGCTATTGAGGAGACTATTCCTACTCCTGAGAGAAACCTGGATGGCAATCCGAAAATGTATGTTGCTAGGTCTTTTGATGTGAATAAGCCAGGTACAGAGATAAGTTCTCTTAATGGTGGTGTTCTTGGCGGTTCTTTGATCCAGGGAAGATTGAAAGCAGGTGATGAGATTGAAATAAGGCCTGGCCTGAGAAAGGAAGAGAAAGGAAGGGAAATTCACGAGAATATAATAACTAAGGTTGAAGGTGTTGTGGCAGGGAATGAGAAGCTGGAAGAAGGTAGGCCCGGTGGATTATTGGGTATAGCTACGGTATTAGATCCGGCATTAACAAAAGCTGACGGCTTGGTAGGAAATTTGATAGGCAAACCTGGGACATTGCCAGAAGTAGTTGACAGTGTTGTCGCGGAATATAAGTTGTTGAACAGAGTGGATATGGAAAATCCACCGTTGAAAATCAATGAGCCTTTAGTAGTTAGTATGGGAACTTCCACTTCTATAGGTTATGTTGAAAAAGTTAAGAAAAATCAGTTATTTTTGAAATTGAAAAGATCGATTTGCATTGAGCCCGGTTCTAAAATAGCTTTAAGCAGAAAGCTTGGCCAAAGGTGGAGATTGGCAGGCTTCGGTAAGCTGCTTTAAGGAGAGCGAAAGAGATTTAAAGCTTATATGCAATAACATAGAACTACAGCTTGTTTTCGATGACCGAAAAGGCGAGGTGTTTTGAATGGCTAAGAGTTATGTAAAGTTTGAAACTCCAAAAGAGTTAGTTGATAAGGCTTATGAAGCAGTCCAAGTTGCCAAGGATACGGGTAGAATTAGGAAGGGCAGCAATGAGTCTACAAAGGCACTTGAGAAAGGTTCTGCCGCATTAGTAGTAATCGCGGAGGATGTTGAACCGGAAGAAGTTGTTATGCACATACCAATGATTTGCGAAGAGAGGAGAGTTCCTTTTGTGTATGTTCCATCAAAGAAAGAGTTGGGAAAAGCAGCAGGGTTGCAAGTTGGCTGCTCAACAATAACTATTGAAACTGGTGGAAATGCAGGCGAGATAGTTGCAGAGATAGTTAAGAAGTTAGGTGGAAAGGTACAGAAGACAGAGCAAAAAGAAGCAACAGTAGAGGAGAAAGTTGAGGCTAAAAAAGAAAAAAAACCTAGAGCACCAAGAAAACCGAAAGAAGAGAAGAAAGAGTAAAGTGATATGAATGGCAGATGAACACTCGAATGCAGAAGTTGTAGAAGTATTGGGCAAGACTGGTATTTATGGAGAAGTATACCAAGTCATGTGTAAAATTTTGGATGGAAGGGATAAAGGCAGAGTTATTAGAAGAAATGTTAAGGGACCGGTAAAAAAAGGAGATATAATTGTACTCTTGGAAACTGAGAGAGAAGCAAAAGTAATCAAGGCTAAATAGGTGTTTGAAAAATGCAGTGCTCATTTTGTAAAGTGGAATGTGAAAAAGGCACGGGTTCGTTATTCGTAAAGAAAGATGGAGTTATACTGGGCTTCTGTACGACTAAGTGTAGGAAAAATATGCTTGGGCTAAAAAGAAACCCCAGAAAAGTCAAGTGGATTAGAAAAATGAGGAAATGAGCATGGAAAGGACATTTATAATCCTTAAGGCAGACTGCTTGTTACGTGGCATGATAGGCGAGGTTATTTCAAGGTTTGAGAAGAAGGGATTGAAGATTGTTGCAGTTAAAATGATGAAGTTGGATGATGAAATATTGAATAAGCATTATGCGCATCATGCAGGGAAGCCTTTTTTTAAGAGATTGGTTGAATTTATGGTACTGGCTCCGGTTGTTTGTTTAGTTTTGGAGGGGAAAGGAGCAGTAAGTGTTGTTAGGAAAATGTCTGGTGTCACTAATTCCAGAGAAGCAGAACCAGGAACCATTAGAGGAGACCTGTCATTGAGCATGCAGAGTAATATCATACATGCTTCAGATTCTTTGGAGACTGCTAAAAAAGAGATTAAGCTTTATTTTAAAGATGGAGAATTATTCAATTATGATTTACCAATTTACAAATTTCAGTATGCTAATGATGAGTTGGAGTAAAGTGTTTTGAATGATTTTACCGAAAGAGCTTATTTTAAAGAATAATCTTGTAAGAGATAATATTTCTAGTGAGCAGTTTCAGCCTTGTGGGGTAGATATGACTTTGAAGACAGTTTTTGCCTTTAAAAATCAGGGAAGCGTTGATTTTGACAATAAAGAAAGAAGGTTGAGTGATTGTGAGGAGATAAAATTCGAGAATGACTGGGTGGAGTTGAAGAAAGGAGTCTATAAGGTAATGTTTAATGAGATTGTTAAAATTCCGAATAGTTGTATGGGCTTGGCTTTTCCCAGAAGCTCGTTGCTAAGATGTGGGGTAAGCTTGGGCTGTGCTGTTTGGGACCCTGGCTATGAAGGAAGAAGTGAATCCCTGCTTATTGTCGGAAATGAAAGTGGGATCAGGCTTAAGAGAAACGCTAAGTTGATTCAGATGGTTTTTGTAACCCTGAAAGAGGATGCAAAAGAACTATATTCTGGTCAGTATAAGGGAGAAAATATTTAGAGATATAGTATTAAGCACTATTATAGTTCTGACTTAACTACTGAAAAAATTTATTAATAGAGAAGTTAAATGACTTATGCAATTAAATGCCCTAGTCGTATTGCCAATTTTGCTACTGCTCTCTTTTAGCAGTAGTTTGCAGAGTGGTGAGGGACTATGCCCTCCGGGCTATGTGAGTGATTTTTTTGGAAATTGTTACAGTGTGGAGATATTTAATGAATCGGATTTTGGTTTTACTTGTCCTCCAGGTTATTATTTGGGTGTTGATGGTTTCTGCTATCCGATTCAAGCTACTGTTTGCCCTGAGGGCTATTACTTGGGGTTTGATGGGAATTGTTATGCGTATGAAACGCAGTTAATATGTCCTGAGGATTATATTTTAATTGGTGAATTCTGTTATCCGATAGAGAGTTTCTTTGAGTGCCCGCCAGGCTATGAGTTTGATGAGAATAATTACCTTTGTGTTCCTACTGGTGGTTTTGAATGCCCTGCTGGATATGAGTATGACAGTTATTATGGATTATGCATACCCACAGTAGAGGTTACAGATGTAAGCTGTCCTAGCGGATATATCTATGATTATTATTTCGGAGTATGTATCCCTACAGAGATAACTTATAGTTGTCCAGAAGGTTATGTCTATGATAGCTCCATTGGCTTGTGTATGCCAGTAAGCAGTGAGGTTAAAGAATGCCCAGAGGGTTATGTTTACAACGACCTTACCAGGATTTGTGAGCCTAAGCAAGATTGTCCTGTAGGAACTGGTTATAATGAGATAAGCGGGCAGTGTGAGAAAGTGGAGCAAGAAACTTGTGAGCCTGCTTGCACTGCTGGCCAAAGCTGTGTTAATGGCGTATGCCAGGATGTAAAGCTGACTGTTGCTTATATACCAGTTAATTGGCAGGGAACTACTGGCTCGTTTGAAAGGGCAGTTGAGGAGCAAGCAAGCTTTTTCATAAAGTCAATTCCACTTAGTGCATGTGTTGGAAAGGTAAAAACAGTTAAAATACCGGATAACTGTGTGTTTAACCAGGCATTTGATTGCATAGATTTGGATACGATTAAGAAATGCGCAGACAGAAGTGGAATAACCTATGATTTCTTGGTGGGCCTGAGGGATAATGCTGCTTGCCCTGGCTGCGTTGGCTTTAGTTGCCAGCAGGGAGTAGTTTATTCAGAGCACACGTATCCAGAAACTATAGCTACTGTGGCCCACGAGTTGGGGCATGAGTTTGGCTTAGTGGATGAATACTGCTACAATCCTAAAATACCACCGAACCCAACCACCCCGGAGCTATGCAATTTCCAGACTGCTTGCATACCAGTGACTCCAGGAGAGCAGATTTATGAATATTGCAGGCAGTATAACGATCCGCCAGCTTTGTGTGAATGCAATATGAATGATTTTGGAGGCATAAGTATAATGGGAAGTGCAGGCCCTAATAGAAATGCGTTCGATAGGCTTGCGTTGGATCATTTAAAGAAAGATCCAAGGTTGCAGTGTGGGTGAAGATATGAGAATTGTTTTGTTATTGGCATTTGCAGTTTTGTTGACAAGTGTTTTCGCAGTAAAAGTTATTGAAGTGGACTTAGTGGTTTTTAAAAATGATAGTGCGAAGTTGGCAGGCTTGAGAGTCATTGATGGAGAACCTACAGACAGGGGAAATGTTGGGGATTATGTTTTGAGAGTGGAGGATATAAACAATAAAAGCATACATGAAGAGAAGTTTAACTTGAATTTTTTCGTGGGTGAATTGAAGAAGAGTGTGGATAGCAAGGTTGTAAGCAGAAGGATTTTATTTTCACCAGCTGCTAACAGGATAGTGCTATTGCACAACAATAAGACTGTTTTTGAAAAGGAAATTTTCAATGTTTTTTGCAATAGTGATAAAAAGTGCAATAATCTGGAGAATCATTTTTCTTGTGCATCGGATTGTAAGTCTGGGACTAAAGATAATTATTGTGATGGAGTAATAGATGGCATATGCGATATTGATTGCTCATTAATAGGAGATCTTGATTGTCATTGTGGCAATAAGATATGTGAAGGAGATTTGAAGGAGGATAGGAAAACTTGTGCCAAAGATTGTGTTGTTAATGTGAGTGTTGAGAACGTGACCAATGTAACCACCACCAATGTAGCTGAGGAGGAGAAAAAAGTTCCTGGTTGCTTGGGCTTGGCTTTGCTTTTGCTGATTCCTCTCCTGTATAATAATGTTAAAAAGCTTAGAATCCAAGAGTAAACGAAGTCTAGTTTAGAAGGAGTTTGGTATGATACGTTCACCTATTATCTGCATATTGGGACATGTTGACCATGGAAAAACAAGTTTGGCAGATTATATAAGGGGCAGTGCCATTGCCAAGCATGAGGCAGGCGGAATTACCCAGATGATTGGTGCTAGCTTCATTCCTTCAAAGATAATCGCAGAGATATGCGGTGAGCAACTCAAACAAATGAAAACCGAACTTAAAGTACCTGGCTTGTTGTTTATAGATACCCCTGGCCATGAGGCGTTTACTAACTTGAGAAGAAGGGGAGGAAGTTTGGCGGATTTGGCAATATTGGTTGTTGATATAACACAGGGCTTTCAACCGCAAACGATAGAAGCATTGGAGATTTTAAAAGAATACAAGACACCTTTTCTCATAGCTGCAAACAAGATAGATTTGGTAAGCGGCTGGCGTGATAGCAAAGAACTGTCATTTCTTAAAGCAATGGAGAAGCAGAGTGTCAAGGCAGATGCTGAGCTGGATAAGTTACTCTATCAGCTTATAGGAAGATTGCATGAGTTCAAATTTTCAGCAGAGAGGTTTGACAGGGTTAATGATTTTTCCAAGTATGTGGCGATAGTACCTACGAGTGCCAAGACTGGCGAAGGTATAAGCGAGTTGCTGATCTTTCTTGCTGGTTTATCCCAGAGATATATGGAGGATAAGCTAAAGATTGAGGTGGAGGGCCCTGGAAAAGGTAGTATACTGGAGGTTAAGGAGGAGAAGGGACTCGGAACTACGATAGATGTGGTCCTTTACGATGGAAGCATTAAGAAGGGAGATACCATTGTGTTTGGTACTGTGGATGGAGCAGAAGTAACGAAAGTTAGGGCAATATTGAGGGAAAGGGTTTTGCCAGGTGAATCTAGTGAGAAATTCACTTATGTGGATGAGGCTTATGCTGCTGCAGGAGTTAAGATTTTTGCACCTAATTTGGAAAAAGCAGTTTCCGGTTCGCCAATTTTTGTTGCGCAGGATAATGTTGAGGAATTAAGAATGCAAATCAAGCATGAAATCTCAGATGTGCTGGTCAAAACAACCCAAGCTGGGGTGATATTGAAGGCAAATACATTAGGCTCTGTTGAAGCCATAACTAAACTTTTAGCAAGTGCGAATATACCTGTTAAAGAAGCTGGTTTGGGCAACGTGATAAAGAAGAATGTGGTTGATGCCCAGTCAGTAAAATATGAAAATAAGTATTATGGAGTTATACTTGGATTTAATGTCAAAGTGATGGATGATGCAGAGAAAGAGGCACGAAGGAACGGGATTGAGGTAATTTCCAGTAATATAATTTATGCTTTGTTGGATAGGTATCAGGAATGGGTTAAACAGGAGCAGGAGAAAGAGAAGGAGATGGGTTTCTCGAAATTAATTATGCCTGGGAAGGTAAAGGTTTTGTCAGGCTATTGCTTTAGGGTCAGTAAGCCGGCAGTATTTGGAGTGGAGATTTTGGGTGGGAGGATAAAGTCAGATTATAAGCTAGTAAAGGGGGATGGGGAAGTTATCGGTATAGTGAAGGCAATTCAAAAGGAAAACGAATCAGTTCAAGAGGCAGTTGCAAGCACACAAGTGGCTATTTCGATGGCCGAGCCTACTTTTGGCAGGCAAGTGAAAGAAGGGGATGTATATTATACCATGATACCTAAGGATCATATTAGACTTTTGAGGGAGAAGTATAAGGTTTTTTTAAGTGATGAGGAGAGTAAGTTATTGGAGGAGATAGCAGCAGTTCTGACTAGAGCTGCTTAAGCTGTAAAAATGTAAATCATGGGTGTGTGAATGGATGGAAAAGCACGAAGGATGAAAAGGATTTTAAAGGAGGATGGCAGGACTGTCATTCTTGCTTTTGACCATGGATTTGAGCACGGGCCTGCAAAGTATGAGAACATAGATATACGGCCTGAAAGGATAATAGAGATTGCACAGAAGGGAAATGCTGATGCGATAATGGTGCATAAGGGACAGATACAGGAGCCGGTAGGGAAACTGGGCTTGATAATAAAGATTACTGCTAGGAGTAGCTTGAGCCCTTCAGAAAATGAAATGCAGGAGATAGTCACAGAAGTGGAAGATGCGATAGCCTGGGGAGCAGATGCGATTGCGCTGACTGTTTATGTTGGAGCAGAGTTGGAGAGGCTTATGCTTAGGAATTTTGCTTATGTTTATGGGAAATGCAGGAGATATGGAATACCTTTAGTAGGCTTCATGTACCCTAGGGGCAAGAGTGTGAAGGAGAGGTATGGGGAGGAGTATGTCAGGTATGCTGCAAGAATTGGTTCTGAATTGAATGTGGATATAATAAAAACTTATTATCCCGGAAATAAAAGAAGCTGGGAGAAGGTAATAGCAGGTTCCTTTAAACCAGTGGTTGCTGCTGGAGGAGCACTTGTGGAGGATAAAGCCCGAATTCTGAAAATTGTAAAGGATGTTGTGGATGTGGGGGGAGCAGGTGTAGCAGTCGGCAGGAATGTGTGGGAAAGAAAAACAGAAGAAGGAATAAGGCTTCTTAGGAATATAGCAGAGACTGTTCATAAATAAGTCAGTACCTGAGAAGTGAGTATTTGCTTATGTAGATTTGAGTTTGAACTACTGTTAAGAAAGGCATTATTATCATGGAATTTATAAGAAGAAGTAAATATTCTGCATAAATGTGTGGCATTATTGCTAGTAGGATTGCGTCCAGGATGGATAGAAGAACAAAACCACCCAATACCCACAAAAGGAAGAGTGGAAATTTATTTTTTATCAGTTTTATGCTTTGCTCTAGTGCCCTGTAGAATCTTAGGTCATCGATGACTACTGCCGCAGGTGCATAAAACAAGAATAAGGATATTATGAAGATTGCTATTGGCATGACTAACGGTTGGATAGTATATTCGAATGAAATGAGAGTTAAAATCAAGATTACCAAGCTTGCCACAACGTAGAGAAAGAAAACGTTGAAGGTGTAAGTTTCAATGCCTTTCATAACTTCATCTTTAATTTTTGTTAAAGTTCTTTGGGATTTGATAACTAAGTTAATCGAGACTATCGCGAATGAAAGTAGGAATAGCGAGATCAAGAAAATGCTTGTGATTATTATCTGGTCTATGGTTGTTAATTCGGGCATACTTCCGGTTCTTAGGAAAGTAGCACCTATGGATACGTAGGTCGGGTAAGGAGTAAGTAATGGGATTAGGAGAGATAATAATGAGGGAATTGAGAAGAATGTTATTAGTTGTATGTTTCTTAGATATGCCTGGATTGCATGCCTGAAAATAGTCCTTGCTTCGCCCATGTCTAACTATAAGGAACTAGTAATTTAAAATCTTTCTGGAGTGTATTTTTCTAGTATAAAACCGGGGTAAAGAGATAAAAAGGTTTGTAAATTAATCTAAGTGGGAGAGACATTATGTCATTGATAGATGATCTGAACAAGAAATCATATTATGACTATATGATCCTATTTTTGATTACTTTGATTGTTTCGGCTAATGTTTACTTGAACATTCTTTCATTTTATAATCCAAAATCCTTTGGGAATGCATTGGTATTTTTGATCATTGACCCAGTTTTCCTTGTTTTACTAGATATAGCTTATAAGAAATTGATACTCAGGAAGACCATAGTGTTGCCCAAGACTGCGATAATATCTGGGCTTTTTGTTGCCGGAATCATGGACCCTACAGCCCCAGTTTACGTACATTTGATTGCAGGAGCAATTGCAATTTTATCCAAGCACCTTATAAGGAATAAGATGAGGAATATTTTCAATCCAGCAGGTTTTGGAATTACTTTGACAGGTCTAGTGTTTACGTATCTACTAAAAATGCCAGTGGCAGGTTCATGGTGGCTGGCGACAACGTTGCTCGCTATACCGTTTGGGTTGTACATATCGTATAGGCTGCAGAAGTTGCCCATGAGCATAGCTTTCTTAGTTGTGTATTCATTGACTGCTGTGTTAGTGAGGAACTTCCCATTAGCGCAGGTGCTTGAGCCGAGTTTCTTATCAGGCTATTTCTTCTTTTCATGTTTTATGCTTTTAGAGCCTAGGACTTCAACGTATTCGTTCAAGCCAATGGTAATTTTTGGAGTGTTAGTAGCAATTTTGTCTGGGGTAATGCCACTCTTTGTACCAACTATTGAGTATACATTGGTGGGATTGTTACTGATGAACTTATTTACTGATGTTTTAGAGAAAAAGTTCCCGGACCAATAAAAGATTTAGGTTGAATTGGATGCCTTTCATTAAAGCCGATAACTTTAGCCTTGTACATAGTTTATTCAGTGGGCAATGTTTTGGCTGGCAAAGGATTGGTGTGTGGTATTATGGGGAGATAGCGGGTAGGCCAGTAAAGGTAAGCCAAGTTAGGGGTAAACTCTATTTTGATGGTGTTGAGGAGAGGGAAGTTAGGAAGTATTTTGCTTTGAATGAGAACATTGAGAAGATTTATAGTGGAATAGCGACAGATCCGGTAATTGAAAACGCTGTAGAGGAGTTCCGAGGCTTGAGAATATTGAAGCAGGACCCGTGGGTATGCAGTGTAAGCTTCTTGTGCAGTATTTCCTGCAATATACCTGGAATTGAATTGCAGCTTAGGAAATTGAAGCATCGATATGGAACTGCGGTTGAGTTTGACGGGCATAGGATGCATCTATTCCCAAGGCCAGTGGACATAGGAAACGCCAGTTTGAAGGAGCTGAGGAAGTGCAGCCTGGGCTTTAGGGATAGGTATGTAAAGAGTTTGGGGGAGAGGATGGGTGGTTTTGAGATCGAGGAGCTTAGGGATAAGGAGTACGCAGAGGCAAAGGATAGCCTGATGGAAAGTTTCGGGATAGGACCGAAAGTAGCTGATTGCATATGCTTGTTCTCATTAGACAAGACAGAGGCTTTCCCGATAGATGTTTGGATTCAGAGAGCTATGGTAGGCTACTATGGGAAGGAGATTAGGAGAATGATACCTAAAACAAGGTTTTCGTACAAGGATGTTCAAAAATTCGCTTGGGAAAGGTGGGGTAAGGATGCCGGTTATGCGCAGCAGTTTCTGTATGTATACAGTAAGAAGGATTTGAAGCAAAAAGGAAGAAATGAGCATTAAAATAGGATACGATACGTATAAAAATTTGCTTAGTTAAAAGGATTTTCTAAGGTTTTTTTATGATATGCGAAAGATGTAGTGCACAGACATATATGGTTGAGAAATGCAATTATTGCAATAAGCAGTTATGTAGAGACTGTGAAAAGTCCGCTAAGAGGATTGCTAAAACAAGAAGGTATGTTATTTGCAAGGATTGCTGGGGAGACATGAAGAAGAGATCAGAGTTTAAGGCTGAGTAACTGATTCTATGTTTTGGAGAATGCGACCTACTAGCCAAGTAGGTAAAACTGAAGAGAGACCTACTTTTGCTACTGCTAAACTGCCTCCAGAAGGCATCAGAGGTAGGCCTGAAGAGCGTCAGGAGCCAAGTAGCAGAACGGAGACCAATGTAACAGTTAGGAGTGTAGATGGAAGGCATCCGCTTTTTAGAATGATACAGCCAGACAGGCCAAATATCACAACAGTTACTGAGATTGTGAGGGTTCCGGAGAATGATGGGCATAAACCCAGAGGAGTAGGCACAGTGAGGGGAATGATTAACAGATTAGTTTTGCCTTTTATGATAAAGTGGATTGCTGGTGAAAGTTTGGAAGAGGCGGTAGTTGTAGCAAAAGGTTTGAATGAGGAAGGATCTGGAGTAATGATTAATTGTTTAGGAGAACATTATAAGAAGAGGAAGCAAGTAGAAGCCACAATGGGTGAATATGTAAGAATGCTTGATCCAGAATTCTGCAGTAAGGCGGATTATGTGATATCGTTTAAGCTATCACAATTTGGTTTGGATATAGATTGGTGGTACTGTTATGAGAATGCAAGGGTAATGGCTGAGAAGGCTAAGAAGGAAGGTAAGCTTGTTTGGATAGATATGGAAAGCTCTAGTTATACAGATAGTACGTTAGAGATGTATAGGATGTTACTTGAGGCTGGTTGTGATAACTTAGGTTTGTGTTTGCAGGCAAATCTAAAAAGAACTGCTGGGGACCTAGAGAGTTTATTAGCACTTAATGAAGAGGGCAAATTTGTAAAAATCAGGCTTTGCAAGGGAGCTTATAAAGAACCACCCGAAGTAGCTTACCAAACAAAGCAGGAAATAGATGGGAATTTTAGGAGGCTGATATTAAGATTGGCTGAAAGCAGTGAGGAGAATGTCCTTGGGATAGCAACGCATGATCCTGAATTTATGGAATTGGCAAAGGACATATCTAAAAAAAGAAAGAATGTAGAAGTCCAGATGCTGAAAGGTATAGAAGAAAATGCCAGAAGGGAACTGATCAATCAGGGAGTTATGGTGATTACCTATTTGCCGTATGGTGAAGATGCTGTTCCTTACTGTATAAGAAGAGTTAGG
>JACQQB010000028.1 GCA_016207225.1 Microcaldota archaeon
AAGAATATGTGGGAAATAGATCAAAAAATTGACAGGCTAGACCGTAAGATCTTGTATGAGTTAGACCTGAATAGTAGAATTTCTTTCAAAGAGCTTGGAAAAAAGCTAAAGATATCTAAAGAAACTGCATCGTACAGAGTTAAAAGATTAGTAAAAAACGGTTATATCAAGAACTTTATAACCACAATAAGCACTTCGAACCTTAACCGTTTTTACTATAAGTTATTTTATAAATTCCATAAAACTACACCAAAAATAGACCGAGAGATAATTGAGTTTATACAGGATTATGGTTCAGTTGCATATTTCGCAAGCCTGCAAGGCAAGTATGACATTACGTTCCTTCTTTTGGCAAAAAACATGCGTGATTTATTATCGTTCTTGACTAAGTTTAGGGAGAAGTTCGGGGAATATGTGCTAGAACAAGAAATTCTAACAATGACTTCAGTCCATAGGTTTAACTTCAGGTTTTTTTATGATCGTGGAGAACTGTTGCACACTAAATATCCCGAGGAGTTGAAAGAACCCAAGATAGATTCACTTGATTATTTGATTATAAAAACATTGGCACAAAACTCAAGAATACCATTAGTAGAGTTGGCTAAACTTGGAGATACTGACATAAATGTAATAAAATATCGATTCAGGAAACTAAAAAAATTAAACATACTTGGAACACATGTTCTGGACATAAGATTCGACAAATTTGATGTGCAGCACATACAAGTTATCTATACATTGAAAAATCACACAGTAGTGAATAAACTTATCAGTTATGTGGCAGCATGCCCACAATCAACATTTGCAACCGTAAATTTAGGAAGATATGACTTAGTAACTGAGTTTGTAGTGAAGAATGCAACACAACTGAGAGAAATCTTAGATGGAATTAAGGAAAAGTTTAGTAATGATATAATTAGTTATGATGTATTTATCATGCAGGAGCATTCAATTAACTGGTTCCCTTATCAGCCATGAACACAATCCTTGTTCTTTGAACTCTTGGGGAGGTTAGTCTTAGGATTAATAGTATAAGTGTACCAATGAAAATAGAAATGCCAAAAGCCATATGGTATGGGTAGTTGGAATAGGATATGGCTAGGTAGGTTATGGCATAGCTTAAGAATGCGATAATTTTTCTACTTAAATCCAGGGATTCGGTATTCTTCAGATAAAACGCAATGAAAGTTGCTATCACTATTCCAAGCATTACCATCGCAAAGGACAGGGTTATGAGCCAGAATAGGAATGGTAAAGCGTCATAACCAAGATTTGCGAAGATTAGGGTTAAAGCAAGTAAGATTATGAAAAGGAAAACCGGCACTAGTGGCCTTTCTATGGACCTTACTACTGCAACTCTTACATCTTCTGTGCTGGCTCCGGCAGTTAAACTTGTTACTATAAGAGCATAAATAAAAATCCAGGAGTATGGGTTCCAGAGATTGGTGATTGTAGATGCTATTGTAATTACATTTTGAATGTTGGTATCCAGAATTGAGGTAAACTGGTCAGGTAGAAGAAGGTTATTCGGGAACAGGAGATAGAATAAGAGAACCATAAATATCGGTGGAGAAAAGCAAGGTGCAAACGATTGCATAATTAAGGAGAATTGGCCCAGTAAGCTTACTTCCTGGGTTGAGGTCACGTGGCCACCAGTAGGAGTAACAACCACATCCTCTATTCTTGCACCCGTTGATGCACCTACGATCATATGCCCAAGAATTTCGTGGCTTGCTATTGCGACCCAGCCTATTGCCCAGTAGGTTATTTTGTGTTTTCTTATTTCTGGGAAAATGTATTTTAGGTAAGCCCTTTGGGTAATGATTATCTGCAGTCCCCATAATATGAATAAAGTTATTACAAGCATTACAAAAGGCGAGCTGATCTCCAGAAAATAACTTATCAGATTAGTGGTCTCAGCATCTATCAATTCAACCATAAGGAGGATTTATTTGCCAGTATATAAATAAACATTAGAGTTGGAATTCGTCTTCCTCATCTTCTTCAGTTTCCAAATGTGCTTTTTCAGCCTCTTCATTAATTGCAACTATCCTCAATCTTTTTTCACAAGAAGGGCAGGTAATGGTTAAGCCAACATCTGCATTGGGTATCTCAAACAGGATATTGCATTCAATGCATTGGGCTTTAACCTTCATTTTACAACCTCTTCATATATGCTTTGCATTTTGCTTGCAACAATATCCCAACTAAAGTTTTTAACCGCTCGCTCACGTGCATTATCCCCCAATTTCCTCCTTAGCTTTGGATTATCCAGGAGGAGTTTGGCTTGTTCATATATTGCCCGTGGGTTTCTTGCGGGCACCAGGATTCCACAGTCTTCATTCACAATTTCAGGATTTCCACCTATGTCTGTAGCTACTATCGGCAAACCACTGGCTAAGGCCTCGAGTAAGACCAGAGCGCAGGGTTCCCAGACAGAGGAAAGGATAAACAAGTCACTTGCATTGTAGTAGAGTGGCAGTTCATTTTCAGGTATGCCAGTAACAAAGATGACTGAATCCTCTATTTTCAACTTCTTGCATATGTTAACAAAATCATTTTTCAACGGGCCCTTGCCAATTAGGATAAGCTTGGCATCTTTGTAGTCTTTCTTAAGCATTGCAAAGCCAGTTAGTAGATATGGTATGCCCTTTTGCTCGACAAACCTTGCGTTGGAGATTACTACGAATTCATTTTTCAAGCCTAATTTTTCTCTTATTGACTTTCCGCTCCTGGGGGCAAACCTTTCAATGTCCACCCCATTATGCACTACCCGCGCCTTATGATGGAGTTTTTTGGGTACAGTAGTGTTGAGTGTATCGTTGCTCACTGCAATTATCCTGTCTGTTGCTTCCATTATCCTGTGTCCCCAGATGTCATCATACAGGCCTGCGCCTGTATCGATTAGTGGTGAGATTCCCTGCGGCCTTGCGTTGTGCAGTGTGAGGAAAAGTTTCTTTTTCTTGATTAGTTTGATTGCCATTAAGGTACCGAGAAAATACCAGAATCTATTGTGTATATGGTAAATGTCAG
>JACQQB010000030.1 GCA_016207225.1 Microcaldota archaeon
TGGATGGGAAATGAAGAAGGGTGCAAAATTCCAAAAGACGTAAACAATTTCCCAGTGGCAATTCCCATTGCTAGCCTGATAATTCACGGAGTAGGTTTATCAATCGCTGCCAAAATAAAAAACAAAAAACTCGCATCTCTGGTTTACTTCGGAGATGGTGCAACATCTGAAGGAGAATTCCATGAAGGCCTAAACTTTGCAGGTGTTTTCAAGGCTCCTGTAGTATTCGTATGTCAAAATAACCAGTATGCCATTTCAGTTTCAAGGGAAAAGCAAACTGCATCCCAAACAATAGCACAAAAGGCATTTGCATATGGGCTGGATGGAATTCAGGTTGACGGAATGGATGTTTTAGCTGTCTATAAGGCAACCAAAGATGCCTTGGAAAAAGCAAAAAATGACGGTACTCCCACATTAATAGAGTGCGTTACATACAGGTTCGGTCCCCATACTACTGCAGACGACCCCACCAAATACAGGTCTGATGAGGAAGTTGCAAAATGGCGTGAGAAAGACCCTCTTAAAAGATTCAGGATCTACCTGGAGAAAAAAGGCATATGGTCCAAAGAGTATGAAGAAAAGGTTCATGCAGAAGCAAAAGCATTGGTTGAAAAGGCAGTTCAAGAGGCAGAAGCAACTCAACCGCCCGCGCCAGATGAGATGTTCAAGTATACCTACTCCGAGCAAATACCTGAACTTTACGAGCAGCTTGAAGAACTAAAGAATATCCTTAAAGAAAAACCAAAAGAGTGATTTGATGACCAAGCTTAACATGGTTCAAGCATTGAATAAGGCCCTTCATAACGAAATGGAAAAAGATGAGAAAGTAATTGTTCTGGGTGAAGACGTAGGCAAGGAGGGCGGAGTTTTCAGGGTTACTGAGGGGTTGCAGCAGAAGTTTGGACCCAACAGAGCTATGGATACACCACTCTCTGAGGCAGGGATAGTCGGTGTTTCAGTAGGAATGGCAGCCTTTGGCTTAAGGCCAGTGGCAGAGATCCAGTTCAACGGTTTTGTTTATTACGCTTTCAACCAAATAATCAACCACATCGCAAGATTGAGAAATCGTTCAAGAGGCAGGTTTACCTCCGCATTTGTCATTCGAATTCCTTCTTCAGGAGGCATCCGGGCACTCGAGCACCATTCAGAAAGCCTGGAAGCACATTTTGTTCACACTGCAGGTTTAAAAGTAGTAATGCCTTCCACTCCTTACGATGCAAAGGGCTTGCTAATATCCTCTATCCGTGATAATGACCCGGTAATGTTTCTTGAGCCAATAAGGCTATACAGGTCCATAAAAGAGGAAGTGCCTGAAGAAGAGTATTCAATTCCAATCGGCCAGGCTAAGGTTGTTAAAGAAGGCGCAGATGTAACGGTTATAACTTACGGGACAATGGTCCCTCCAACCCTCCAGGCAGTTGAGGAACTAGGAAAGAAAAACATAAACGCAGAAGTAATAGACCTAAGGACTCTGTGGCCTCTGGATGACAAAACAATCATTGACAGTGTTAAAAAAACAGGCAGGGTTGCAATAGTTCATGAAGCACCTCGCTGCGCCGGACTCGGTGCAGAACTAGTCGCAAGAATCAATGAACGTGCATTTCTTAGTCTGGAAGCTCCAATAGCAAGAATCACTGGTTATGATGTTCCAATGCCATTGCCAAAACTGGAGGATTACTTTATTCCAGACAGCTTCAGGATAATGAAAGGCATTGAAAGCGTTGTTAAATTCTGAAAAAGGTGTTGAAAATCCCCACAATTCTAAAATTTCCTGATGTCGGCGAAGGCATAGCCGAAGGCGTTATTGTAAAATGGCTTGTAAAGGAAGGGGATATGGTAAATTCTGACCAGCCAGTAGCAGAAATAGAGACCGACAAGGCAGTCGTTGAAATCCCATCCCCTCGCTCTGGCAAAGTTTTAAAATTACATTCTAATGTAGGAGATACAATAAAAGTTGGGAATCCTCTGATAACAGTAGGTGATGAAGGTGAGAAATTGGAGGCTCCAAAAGAGGAGAAAAAAATAGAGGCTAAGGCAATGGAAGAAAATCCAAAAGAAGTAAAACCGGAGCCTAAGCAACAAGAAATGGCCCAGCAGGATCTCGGGAGAATTTTGGCCACTCCATCAACTCGCAGACTAGCCCGTGAATTAAATGTAGATATAACCAAAGTTACAGGTACTGGTTCAGGCGGAAGAATAAGTGATGAAGACATAAGGAACTTCAGCAAGGCTCCAAAGACAGCTTCGCAGCCACAAACTCAGGTTAAAACGCCCAAAACAATTATAGAAATAGCTGAGGGTGAGCAAGTTGAAAGAGTTCCTATCTCGCATATGCGCAAAGTAATATCTGAAACAATGTCAAGGTCCGCATTTACAATACCGCAAGTAACACACATGGATGAGGCTGATGTAACTGAATTGGTAGCCGTAAGGGAAAGGGAAAAAGTGCCTTTAGAGCAAAAAGGCATAAAGCTCACATATTTGTCATTCATTGCCAAAGCTGTGCTTTCAGCACTCAAGGAATATCCAAAATTCAATTCAGTTTTTGATTCTGAGAAAAATGAGCTAATACTCAAAAAATCCCATAACATTGGAATTGCAGCAGACACCCCTGAAGGTCTAGTGGTTTTTGTAATCAAGAATATAGATTCAAAAAGCATACTGGAAATTGCCAAAGAGATGCAAAAGCTTTCTGAAGAAGCAAGAAGCAGGAAAATAAGCTTAAGTGATTTGAAGGGCGGCACGTTTACCATTACTAATATAGGGTCTCTTGGCGGTCTGTTCGCCACTCCCATAATCAACCCACCAGAAGTTGCAATCTTGGGCTTGGGAAAGATCAAGGACAGGCTGGTGATGCTTAATAATCAGATTCAAAACAGGAAAATACTCTACCTGTCCCTGACTTTTGACCATAGGGCTATAGACGGGGCAGAAGCTGCCCGTTTCACTAATACTATAATAAAACACTTAGAAGACCCTAATTTAATGCTTGTGGATGTGGTTTGATGGTAATGGGCTCATTAGCAACTGGTACAGATGTCTTAATAATTGGCGGAGGTCCGGGAGGTTACACTGCTGCAATCAGATGCGCTCAACTAGGTAAGGATGTAATTCTGGTTGAAAAGGCAAACTTGGGAGGAATTTGCTTAAATCACGGCTGCATACCAGCCAAAGCCTTAATCCATACTGCAAACTTCCTGGACAATATCAAAACTTCAGAAAAATTGGGCATCAGCATTAAAGACTTGTCATTAGACCCCGTAAAATTACAAGCTTGGAAAAACACTCTTGTCTCTCAATTGAGAAATGGAATTTCAGACCTATGCAAAAAGCATGGAATAGAAGTGATAAAAGGTGAAGCATACTTCGAATCTTCAAATAAAGCAAGCGTTAAAACAGAAAATGGAATAGGGATGATAGAATTCAAGAATGCAATTATTGCAA
>JACQQB010000031.1 GCA_016207225.1 Microcaldota archaeon
CTTTTAACAGAAACTTGTGGATAGAAAATATTTTTTTCTATAAAATCCTTTTCGATTACCCTAGTTGTAACTCCTTTCTTAAGTATGAATTTGGTTTGATTTTCTCCAACTCCCAAATCTGTAAACATCCATGTCAGGATCAGTGGCTTTTCTTGCGTAATCTCCGTAAATGGCGGATTAACTTCCACAATGCTTCTTATGTCACTTGCAATCTCCTCTGGGACTCTTTCTGAAATTCTTATTTCATTCGCAACAAACCCGGTATTATTCGGAGAAGTGAGTATCAGGTAAGTGGACACTTCAAACTTGTCAGGCTTACCGGCCACAACTTCTACGCCTAACCTATCCGCTAACTTTGTTATCCCTGAATTCAAAGAATCGAAATCAAAAGGAATCTGTTCACAGGCTGAATAAACATTTTCATTGAACATATCACTGTTCGCAATAGTCCTTGCTTCTGCCCTGATGGCTAATAATGTGTTGAGCAGTGCATATGTCTTATCACCGCTTGGCTCCTTTTCACTTGCTCTCAAGAGCTCATAAGCTGAATTTACATTATTATCCAAAATTTCAGTCGTGTTTGCGTATAACTGCATCTCATCCAAAAACTGAAAGCCCGCACCCTGCGCAATTTTGTAGCAAACAGGGGAATAGCAAGCTTTCAAGCAACTCTCCCTGTCTACACACTCGAACCTGTCCAAGCCCAAGGTTTTTCTGCACGCTGATTCTGCCGGCATTCCATTGACAATTGATTCCCTGCTGTTATTGAAATTTGTCAATAAATCCCGTAATCCGCTTACTTCCTCTTTGGTTAATTTTACGAGTGAGATGTTGATTACGGATTCCTCCCTTTCCTTCACACCCTTCACAATAATTATTTTTGACAGTGTAATATTCCCTTTCATCCTCAACTCTTCAAACTTATAATTGGATATGTCGATTATCCCATCTCCATCGCTGTCAGCGCGCAACTGCTCTTTCAGCTTGGCTTTTTCAGGAAAAAGAACTTCGCTTTGCTCAATGCAGCCAAAGAGCAGGAACAGGATGAATATGAAAGCTAATTTCCTCATACATAATACAATGAATGCTTTAAATATATATTTTATGGTTTGAGGCACGGCAGCCCAAAGAAAAAGCACTTTTATTAAGCCCCTGCCTTAAAGCTAATGTGGTTGAATGCCCGCATTGCAACAGAAGCCAAAGCCCCATACTTTAAGATCGCAAAAATACAGGGCGCTTCTTCTGAGTTTAGGAACTGACCCTGATTTGGCAAACGCCTTACTTGTAACTGCCTCTACACTGTTTATCCTTCTTGCTTTCAAATTTTATCCACTCTATCTACTACCGCTCATACTTCTGGTAATAGGTTTTGTTGCCTACCGATCTCCAGTAGCCGGAACTATCCTGAATGCACTAGTGGCTTTTCCAGCCATTATTTACCAAACTCCAATTTTAGCCTGGATCTGGGTTCTACTAACCGCAGTAATCTTATTCCAGGCTTTTGAGTACTGGCATCTGATATCCGTGCTCATTATCCTAATTCTAGCGCCTTTCGCACCAGAGCCAGTAACTTTCTTGGGTGGAATCGTAATCCCGCTGATTCTAGCATCTTCACTGATGGTAGGCTCTAAAAAAAGTCTGACGGTCTCAGTACCTGCAGTGTATATAATACTACTATTATCCGCACTATGGGGCCAGAACAACGGAGCCTTTCTGGCATTACGGGACCCCGGAGAATTCTACGCAGTAGCCCAGAGCGAAATCGGAGACCTGCTCCAGCCCAGAAAACCATTCGTTGAATTTTTCTCTTTAGGGAGCGAATTCCTAAAATCATTTGCAATCTTCACTTCGTTTGAGCAGATCCTGAAAGTTGACATTTTCCTCGGGTTAATAGTAAACACTACAATCAGACTGTTCATAGAAGATTCCGCATTGCTTCAATTATTAATCTGGGCAGCCGCTGTTTTCCTTGCCGGCTTCATACCCGGGAGAATAAGGAGCAACCACAAACAAGTTATAGCCAGTCTCTCATTCTTGCTTTTAATAGTGTCGCATATTCTGGCAATCCAAATCTCAAAACAGCCCTTCAATCCACTAATCCTACTTTTTGTTTTCGGCTCTATTGCCGGAATTGCGTTTATTGAAAATAAAAACATAAACCTTGCAAGGGAGTTAAGCGTAATAAAAGCAGAAAAAGCCAGGAGGTTTGGCAAATTCGGTATTGAAGACCTGAGTGCATCCGGAGGAGCCGAGACTTTAGACGATATTGGAAACTACGAAGATGTCAAGACCGAACTTACTGAAGCAATAATCTGGCCACTAAGGCAAAAGGAACTGACAGTTGCATACGGGATAAAGCCACCAAATGGCTTACTGTTGTTTGGCCCTCCTGGTACTGGTAAAACAATGCTCATGCGCGCTTTGGCAAAAGAACTTGAAATCGGTTTCTACTATGTCAAATGCTCAGAAATTTTAAGCGAATGGTACGGAGAATCTGAAAAAAATATCTCAGAACTATTCACAATTGCTAAGAAGAATGCCCCATGCATTCTATTCTTTGATGAAATAGATTCAATAGGAAAAAGAAGAGACAGCTACACCAGCGATGACGTTTCACCAAGAGTCATGAGTCTTTTGCTTTCCGAGATGGACGGCTTTAAAGGAAAAAAAAGCGTAATGGTAATAGGAGCAACAAACGTTCCAAACCAACTGGACCCTGCCTTGCTCAGGCCTGGAAGGTTTGACAAAATAATCTACATGCAATTGCCAGATAAGGATGCAAGAGCTGAGATTTTTGAAAAGCATGCAAGGAATATTCCTATAGATGAAAATGTGGATTTTGATAAGCTGGCTGAAATCACTCAGCGTTATTCTGGTGCTGACATTGCCAACATCTGCATTGAAGCTGCAAGGAAAACTGCAAGGGAAGCAGTGGCAAAAGACGAGGTCATCCCGGTAACCATGGACCATTTTCTTAAGGTTGTTAAATCCATGAAGCCCAGTGTCAGCCTAGAGCGCCTGGATGAATACGAGAAATTCCAACTAGACTTTGAAAGGAGAAGTGAAAAGGAAGAGAAGAAGGAAGATGAGAAAAAAGTCAGCTGGGACGATGTTGTCGGACTGGATGATGTAAGAAAAGCATTGGCCGAAGCAATCGAAATCCCCTTGCTGCATGAGGACCTAATAAAAGAGTATAAAATAATCCCAAGCAAGGGATTGTTACTGTTCGGTCCTCCAGGCTGCGGTAAAACTCTAATCGTCAAAGCAGCTGCAAGTGAACTAAAAGCAACTTTCATCAGCTTAAGCGGTGCAGAGATGCTTAAGCGTGGTTATGATGGTGCAATCTCTATAATCAAAGAAACTTTCAACAGGGCAAGGGAAAATGCACCGGCTGTTATTTTCATGGACGAAATAGAAGCAATGGCACCTGCCCGCGGAATCTACGGTTCACACGTTGTTGAAAGTGTTGTGGCCCAACTTTTAACAGAACTAGATGGCTTGAAAGAGCTCAAGAGTGTAATGTTGATCGGTGCAACAAACAAGCCTGCAGCATTGGATCCTGCAATCCTGAGGCCGGGCAGATTCGATAAGATAATGTTCATCCCGCCGCCTGATGAAAAGGCAAGAAAAAGAATTTTTGAAATAAACCTAACTAATATTCCTTCTGAGCCACTGGACTTTGAAGGCTTGAGCAGGGTCACTGAAGGATTCACAGGGGCCGATATAACCAGCATCTGCCAAGAGGCTAAAATGCTGGTTGTAAGATATAAAATAAAGGGCTCTGCCCACAAGCTGACAAAGAAAGACCTTATAACAGTAATAAAAGAAAGAAGGCCCTCTGTGTCAGTGGACCAGCTACAAGAGTACTTGTCATTCCTGAAGGAGTATGGTGAACGCAGGTGATTTGGCTTACTATATATAAAGATAGCAGCCTGGAATCGTATACTATATATAATACAGTAAGTACATAATAGATGCAACAAGCGAAAAAAGTTTTAGCATTTGCCAATGGTCGAATATTCTTTTTCGACGTGAAAAGAATGAGATTCGTCACTTGCAGATTATAAACTTCGTTCTTATGTGTATTTTATTCGGGAATTTATAAATTCCTGTTTATATATCCACGAAACATTTAAATACTCACCATAGTTCAAACGTATAGAAATTCGATGAAGTTCTAGATTTTAATCTAGAATGCGAGAATGTTTGTGGCCATAAAGTCGCCGATAACAATTATAAAAAATAAAAGGCCCAAAATTTGGCGACATACCATGAGGTGGTATCGTGAAAAGTATGAATGTAAAGAGAATTGCGGCCTTAGCTGCTGGGACAGCATTACTAAGTATGAGCTTAGTAGCAGCTGACGTGACCTTCCAAAATCAGCAGGTCATTAATCAGAATGGTCAGCCAGTAGTGAAGGTTGTAGTTGGAGCAAACGCTCAAGCATCAGACGGTGTTGCAGCAGCAAACATTGCAGCAACAATTGGTAACATGGCATTTAAGAGCCAGACCATAACCGCAACAGTACAAGGTCAAGCAACTTGTGCAGTTGACGCAGCAGCAAGCGGTGCAGCAGGCACATGTGCTATAAGCAACGAGAAGGTTACATTAGAAGTAACTTTACCAGGCGTTGTAAGTGGTGCATACAAGTTCAGCACTCTGATCAACGACTATGCTGATAAATTCGTTGCTGACAGACAGACAGTCGGCGATGCAGGCGCAAGTGTAGCTAATAACTACTCAACAAACAATGAAATTAAACCAACATTGTCATTAACTCCTCCAGCTGAAACAGCAAGGACAACTGGTGTAGACGCAGACCAAACAGGTAATCCACCTGGTTTGAAAATACAGGGATCTGATTTCTCACCATTGCAAAGTTCAACTTTGCGTGACCCACAGGCTGGTAACTCATACACTGAAGAACAGAGAGTATGGGTAGGTGCAGCAACTCAGTATGATGACGTGTTGAGACAGGTTGTATCTAAATCTGGTGGCAGAGTCCCAACAACAACTCTAGCATATGTTGTCGACTTCACACATGACTCATATGGTGTACCAGTATCAACTTGTACAAGCTACAACAGCACAACAATTTGTTCTGAAAACGATCTAACAGACAGGCACAGAGTCCCAGTTAAATTCTTGGGTGAGGACTGGATCATCAGTCAATTAACTCCTCCAGGAGGCTTAACAGCAACTGGTAACTCACAGCCCGGTACTGTAACAATCAACTTCACCAACAATGAACTTGGTAAGAGATCCCAAGGTACTGCAAGAGGTACAGTTGGTTTAGCAAAAGAGAGCGCATACGGTGTTATCAAAGTAGGTGAAAACCTATCCGCTGGAGCATACTCTGTGAAACTAGTCGATATTACACTAGGTAACACAGCAGCTGACCAGAGGGCATCATTCGAAATATATGATGCAAATGGTGTAAAGGTAAAAGAAGACCAACAGGCACCAGGAGGTACATACACCTTCAATGCACCAGATGGCTCAAAGGTTAGAGTCCGTGTATATAAGACAAACCCAGGTTATACCTTGGCAGCTAAATGGGCAGAATTGGCCATTTACTCTCAGGAAGTAACTCTATCTGATAACTCACAAATTGACAATGCTGAGAACAGATACTGGAAATCCTATATATATTGGTCAAACAACCCAAACAACAACAACGTACCAACCTTGAAGACAATAATAATACAAAACGAGGACCCAACAAGTTCCACATTGAAATTACAGAAGGGTGGAACAATCAACCTGATTGGTAAACCAGCAATCATGCAATTGCAGTTTGATGGAACTGACTTAGCAGATCCAGCTGACTACGATGGTATAACCTACACATTGACACAAACAACGCTATCCTTCCTGAACACGACAAGCCAATGTCAAACTGGTAACCAGAGTACATTCTTGTTAGTAAGCTCTGGAAAGACCGATGCATTCAGTGGTTCTTTACTACCAGGAACTGTGCAACAGTTCTTCATTGACATGCAAATAAGGGCAAGTGGAGCAGGTGTCGGTGCAGCAGTTGAAGTATATGCATTGCAGAGTGGTCAAAGTTGTTACACAAGAAACCAACTCGCTTTAGCAGTACTTAACACAACCAACGCAACCTTCAACTACCAACCAGGAGACGGTAACAATGAAGTAATTACCTGGAGACCATCAATTGGTGCAGGTAACACAACATTGAACCAAAACTCTAACATACAATTGAGGGAAATCACAATGACCTTGACACAAACTGGTTTTGCAGCAGTTGACCTGTACGTAAACAATGAGTCTGGATCATTTGCATTTAGCAACTCATCCACGACCAACAAAGGTTTATACAGACCAACCACAAGCACTGCAACTGGTTCGGGTATGGGTCCAGCATACACTGGAGTAAGCGCAGCACAGAGCGTTGACCCAGGATATGTGACTGAAAGAGGATCTGTATTCAATGGTCAGTCAACAACCTCCGCACAAATCAAGGGCGCTAAGAAAGTAGCAAACGCAGTTTACTTCCTTAAGACTGCAGGTTCAAGCCCATCAGCACCAGTGCAAGTAACACTAGGTGAGGGTGAATCATCCTCATTAGGTTCTGGTGTAACAGTTAAAGTGAAAACTATAACTGAAACAGTTGGCGCATGTACCGCAGCAGGTGGATCAGCAGCATGTTCAGTTGACCAGAGTGGAGTATCAGCATTACTCTCAACTGGTAAAGCAAGTGAACAAGTTGTAACAAGATTCCCAGTGGAAGCAAACTTGGTAGTCCTTGACAGCGATGCAGGCGGTGTTGCAAACGTGATCTCAGTTGGAGGTCCAGCAGTCAACACAATAACCAAGCAAGCAGTTACTGGTTCAGCACTTGACCCAGACAAAGACGCAAGTGCATGGGCAGACGGTAAAGTATATGCCCAAAAGATCGGTAACACGATAGTAGTTGCTGGTGGATCAGCCAGTGACACAATGGAAGCAGCAAAGCGCTTCATAGCTGGATTGCAACAACAGTAAGGGTTCCAAACCCTTCCTTTTTTTATTTTTTATTTTTCTTTTCTCATTCTCTAAACTTTTTTCAGCACTAGTTTTACCCCATTAAAAAACACAAAGTATTTA
>JACQQB010000029.1 GCA_016207225.1 Microcaldota archaeon
GACAAGAGCTTCTATCCAAAAGGAAGACTCCCATTCAAGGGATTTGAAGACAAGAAGAGCTGGGACTTCAACTGGGACGAAGTAACTGAAGCAATAAAGAAATACGGTGTACGAAACGGCTACACAATCGTCATTGCTCCAACTGGAAGTATCTCAATGATCGCAGGCTGCAGCAGTGGCATTGAACCGGTCTACAGCTTAGTCTTTGAGAAAAACGTAAAAGTGGGAAGTTTCTTCTACATGGACCCTGTGTTTGAGAAAATGATGATGAAAGAAGGCCTATACGATGACAACTTAATGAAAGCAGTTCACGACAACAACGGCTCATTGCAAAACATTCCATACATACCTCCGGAACTGAAGCGTGTGTTTGTAACTGCGATGGACATTAAGCCAGAGGACCACATAAGGGCACTGGCTACATTCCAGAAGTGGGTTGACTCTTCAATTTCAAAGACAAACAACTTCCCTGCAAACGCAACTGTTGAGGATATGAGGCAAAGTTATCTCTTAGCCTATGAACTAGGCTGCAAAGACGTTACAGTCTTCAGGGACACTTCAATCAAGAACCAAGTCCTAGTGGCACCAAAGAGAAAGGAAGAAGAAAAGAAACAAGAGGTGGCTCCAGCTCCACCCAAACCTGTAGAAAAACCAGCAGAAAAACTAACAACCTCATCAACCACAATGATCCAAAAGATAAACAAGTACGATGAAGTGAAGAACTGCCCTGCCTGTACAACGGCAGTAAACATACAGGAAGGATGTGTAACATGCCCAAGCTGCGGTTGGGGCCTCTGCGCCTAAGCAGCCTTAAATATTCCTTTTTTTATATTTTTCATTAGTGATAGCATGATTACTGAAGAACAGGTAAAGAACGCTCTAAAAGAGGTTTTCGACCCGGAAATAGGCATCAATGTTGTAGACTTAGGCCTAATCTATGATATCAAGATTGATGGACCTAACATCCACCTGACCATGACCATGACAACTCCTGCATGCCCTGTAATACCGATGATTCTGGATAATGCCAGGATGGCAATCGGCAAGGTAGAAGGAGTTAAAAGCGCTGAAATTGACCTAGTATGGGATCCTCCCTGGACTCCGGAGAGAATGAGCGAGGATGCAAAAGCTCAGCTAGGAATGGTATAGTATTCGATATATGACGATTTTTCCCCTCAAAACAAGGTATATTAAGGGGTTAAGCTAAAAAAGTATATCTATGGGAGAACTAACGCCTATTCCAAGAACTACTGCAACTACTACTACAACTTCTTCTCAAAGACCTACTCCATTTAACCTAATCAGCAGAAGGGGAGATCCAATAAAACAAGAACCAGCTCCAAAGAAACAGATGCCGAATATCAGGGAAGCAATCGGTTTTTATGCAGGTCTTATACTTGGCTCTGAAAAAGCATCCGAATGCGTTCCACAATATGAAGGCGTTATTTCTAGAATTGAAGCAGGAGGTCATGCCTTATATGTACATGATCAGATAACAGGAGATCATAGCTATAAAGTCGCCGAACTAGTAGCAAATTGCTCTGAAGCCGTGAGCAGGCGTGGAGACATTTTCGTTACAAATTTAGCTGATGGTTCTAAGTATTCTCTAGAAACATGGAAAAAATTACTAACACCCGAAATACTATTCGAGCTAATGCTGGCAGGTTATGGACATGATTTAGGCAAAATATACGTACCAATAGATATTCTGGACTCTGCCAGAAAATTTACCAATGAAGAATATGCCATAATGAGGGAACATCCAACGGATTCATTGAGAATAATCTTAGGTATTCTACAAGAAGAACACGTTCAAGCTTGGCATGATTTTCTTAAAGATTCTAGATTCAATGGCTTAGAACTTTCAGATCAAAGAGCTGACCCCCGATTTGTCAGGGTTGCTTTAATGGCAGAGAGACATCACGAACTAGACTTCCAAAATAAACGTTTCAATACATTCGGAGTTGATGTAGAAGTCGACCACCAACTTGTAAGACTCGCATCCGAAATAATCACTATATGGGATATGTTTGAAGCGATGACAAGCTTCTGGAGAAGGTACCATAAGGGAAAAACTTTGGAAGGGGCCTATAAAAAAATAAGGGAAATTCATGAAAAAGGTGGAATTGACAGGGGAGTTTTTAGATTGTTTGAGGAATTACACAACAGGTATGAAGTAAAAAAAATCTTAGACTTCAGTACGGTTTCTTTATTGGAATTAAAGGCTCGTGCAGAAGGTAAACCAATCACAAAAGCAGATAGGGACGCTGCATATGAGAGATTTAAGGATCTTTTTGGTGGAGATGAGCACGTAGCAGACGACATATTAGCAATTCCACTTTATCAGGACGCACCTGAAGTTACAAGTAGATTCGATTGGCTATTCAAACTGCTGCCTCTTAGCAGGTCTAGTGATATAAGGAAATTAATAGGATTCTTACCTACAGCAACATATAACTCAATTGCTGAACTCCAGATGTTTGGTGCCGCATTTTTAGGTGGTATTCTTTATGTAGCTGGTCAATACTTGTATAAATTCGCAACTATAGAAGTTTCCAATGCCATCGCTGTTTTTGGCGGTGTTTTAACTGGAGCCTATCTTTTAAAATTGTTCAAGATTCTACAATTAGATGAGGAATGGGCAAATTCTATTAAAACAAATCTAAAAGCAAGTACCCTGCTTTTCATTGCACTTGAACTTCTCAGAGCAAATGTCGGTGCATTCAGGTTCCATGCTGACGAAATGATTAAATTATTTTTAGGAACGTTTGGTTTTATTTCATTATTTAATACATATTTCTGGAAAAACTTCTCAAAATCTCTCATCGAATGGTTCAGATATCAACTCCGTAAATTTACACTTGTAAACATGTATGCTGTTGGCCAGTATAAACTAGCAAAAGATAAATTTATGGCAGTAACGCATCCAGATGAAGAAGGATTAAGAAAAGACTAAGTTATTTCTGTGCTAGTGCTGGTTCAGGCTTTTTGGCAGCTGCTATCTCTTGCTTGTTGGGTCTAAAATAATTAATTGCTTGCTGTGGAAGTCCAATCAGACTACTAAATGCCTGACCAACTTGTTGAGCTAGGGTAGGGCCCTGTCTCATGCCTTTTAATGCTTCTTCAGCTTGATCTACCATCTAATCACATGATTAATAATAATTTGATCCTATTTAAAGCTTTCGATATTAAAAATATAAATGTATGATAGTGGTAAAACGTTGGTTTTAAATTCCAAACAATCACTCGACAATGATAATACTGGAGTTGCACAAAAATACATTGAAGAATTACTGATATTGTATCCAAATTACAGTATCTCTCACTTCTTGAAAGGTCGTCTGTGCTACAAACTTGGTCAAACCAGTGCAGCTATAGAATCACTTAACAAAGCAATTTCGCTGGATCCCGAATCCACAGAAGCCCATGCATATCTTGGCTATTCCTATGTTGCATCCGGAGCATTTAATGATGCATTTAATGCTTTAGGTAAATCTCTAGAACTAAACTCTCAAAATGTAACTGCACGATGCACACTAGCATTTGTTTCCAATATCATAAAAAAAGAAGATGAGGCTAAAGAACATTTAAAAAAGGCTTTATTGATTGATCCAACTGAAACAATGAATTGGTTTCATCAGTTTTTCAACATAATTGTTTTACCTACCTCCCAAGTAAATTCTCAAACAAAGCTTCAAATAAAAAGAGGAATCGAAGAACTGCAAAAACTTGCAGATGCAATAAAAAAACAAAATCAGCGTACATAACTAAACAGCTCTTTGGTCTGGGAAGTCATCCTCCTTTTTCTTCTCCTTCACTTTCCTATCTTTGTTAATCGCCTCAATTAATTTCTGTAACTCCTTTTCAACCGGTGCTATAAACGTATTAATATAACTCCAAATTAAAGTCTGTGAAATTGTTAAAAACCTGAGAGAATTCTCCGCAGCATACTTGCTAAACTCAGTGGCAAATTTTTGCCTGTTTTCTACAACCTTATCAAGTGCGTTTCTTATCTCCAGACGTAAAAGTCGTTCAACTCTCTTAAATACCTCTGGCTTAACCAAACCTCTTAAATTTTCAACGAGCATTTCAGGATTAAATAAATTCTCAATAACCATGCGAGTAATCTCCCTTCTCCTCGCTTTTAATCCCGGCTGTCCTCCAATCACTATTGTACAGACTCCATCAGCGCAGTGGGACTTAATTTCATTCTCCCTGCTCCTATAACTTGAAATAAGTAAAAGCAACTTTTTCCTAGCAGCATCAGAAATAGGCGCTGCGTTAACCATCGTCTCCAATGTTTTCCACATATCTGTACGTTCATGTTTCTTCTGAGCTATAGCGACTGTTCCTGGCATTTAATCACGAAGTAATTCTCAAGCCCAAGTCTTAAATACATTCTGAACTTCGAACTTCAGTAAATGTCGATGTTCTCCATGTGTCGTATCGAACATTAATAAACCTTTTTTACCAAATAGACCTAGCATATGGTGAAGCTGTCCAGCAGAATAACTAGGTTAGAAAGCCCAATAAGAGACATATTGACAAGAGCAAAAGAACTGGAGAAGGAAGGAAAGAAACTCTATCCTTTAAACGTAGGCGACCCGAATAAGTTTGATTTTGATTCCCCGCCCCATGTTAAGCAGGCTTACATAGACGCAATTAACAACATTCCTACTAAATCAAGCTCTTATTCAAGCAGTGAAGGTGATGAGGAACTAAGGGAAGAAATAGCTAAAACTGAGAAGGTTTCAAAAGATGATGTACTCATCACTATGGGCGTAAGTGAGGGCTTGATGCAGGTCTTTGCTTCCTTACTTGAAAACAGTGATAATGTACTTATGCCTTCCCCTTCTTATCCTCCTTACATATTTCTCCATGGGATATTCTCAACTGCCTACAGCTTTTATGAAACAGACCTAAACTGGCAGCCAGACCTCGGAATAATAAGGAAAAAAATAACCGAGCACACTAAAGCAATAATTCTAAACAACCCAAACAATCCTACCGGCGCAGTTTACAGTGAAAAGGTTCTGAGAGAAATCTTCAACATTGCAGGAGAGCATAAAATTCCTGTTATAAGCGATGAAATCTATTCAGGAATAGAGTTTGACAAAAAGACCAAAAGAGCATGTGATATAGCAAAAGATGTAGAATGCGTAACTATGAATGGTTTTTCAAAGGTTTATCTATGCACTGGTTACAGGATTGGCTACTTGGCCTTTAGGAATTTAGACCCGTTAAAAGGCTCCGTAATCAAGCTGTGCAGGAATCGTCTCTCCATGAACCATCCTGTCCAAAAAGCCATGCTTGCAGCCTTGCGCGGTCCAAAGGACTATATCAATGAAACAGTCAAGAAATTGAGAGAAAGAAGGGACTTAATCTACAAGAGGTTAAGTCAAATAAACGGGCTGGAAGTTGTTAAGCCTGAAGGGGCATTCTACACATTTCCTAAAATTACTGGAGGTCCATGGAAAACAGATAAAGAGTTTGTGTATGACTTACTGGAAGAGACTGGAATAATAAGCGTATTCGGAAAAGGCTGCTCTCCAGTTCTCAAAGACAAGCATTTCAGGCTAATCTATTTAGCGCAGAAAGAAGTTTTGAATGAAGCTATGGATAAACTAGAAGCCTTTATGACAAAAAGATTGAGCTAACCTCTTCTCTTATGGGCTAGAATATCCTTAATATCCAGCATCTCCTGCCTTAAACCTGAAGAAATATCCTTAAGCTCGCTCAATACCCCGATTAAAGTTTTATGGTAGGTTTGTGAGCTGGATTCCGGACTAAATTCTCCCCTTCTAATGACTACATTTGCCATTATGTCGCTAATCAAATCTTCGCGCTCATGGATTGATATTCCAATTATACATGCTGTTTCAGAAGTGTTCATTGACCTGCCTGCAGTTTCTATTTTTAATGTTACTAAACCCAGAACCCTTTCAAGTGCAGTTCTGTCTGTTTTCGCATCCTGAATTTTTTCATACGGAACAACAACCCTATGCCTATTGACTATTCCCCACCTAATTACCAACTCATTCTCTGTTAATTGGTAAGTGTAGGCTTTATACTCCATATCTGCCCACAGGTACGAAGGTACTAAAACCATGCCCGTGAATGAAAGTAGAATCAGCAATACTGACAACGGATTTGGTATGCCTCCAATTATCGGCTCGGAGACAGTAGCACTTGCAAACAACCCAAAAGTAGTGCCGATAAACCATATCAGAAGTACTAATAGAATCTGCGGCATCAACCAAAGAAGTTTAATGTTAGGAGACAGTCTCCTAACAATAGTAGGAGCTCCGACCATAATCAACCCCGTTTCTTCTAGCGCCGATAATATAAAAAGCTTCTGTTTGACGATTGTGGAACATAAGCTAGGAGATAGTCACGCTAACAAGTGGAGAAGTAGTGCTTATGCTCGTGATCTTAACTACATAATTTCCTCCGCCCCTGATATCCAAAGTCCCAGTAACATTTGCATTTGTGGTCTTGACAATTTCAACAGTTCCCCTGCTTGTCAGTAGGGTAAAAACAATCTCCCTCGGGTGCGTCTCTCCGATCTTTATGCTCTGAACTGAACTTGGCAATAACAACTTAGTCTGAATCGTTGCATTATTACCCATGCTCGCAACTATGTCTGCATTCTCAGCAATTCTCTGCGCGGCTAAATCAGCTTCAAGCACTCCTTGCTGCTCTCCGATAACGCTGGATTGATTCCTGAGCAGTAGCAAAATAGGCACTAATGCGATAAGTGCAAACCCGATTATTAGCAATACCTCAACACTAACCTGTGCTTTTCCCATAACTATCTATCCTGGTTCAATTCTTGCCACAATCCTGCCTGAAACAATATGTTCTGCCCCATCTGCGCAATTTGCCTGAGTAGCCACTGCACAATTCTTATATATCACTTTCAGTCTCATATCTGTAAATTCTCCAACTTCCGGGACTGAGGGAGCAGCTGCGTCAAAAGGAATCTGGAAAGTCAACTTGGCTTCGCTTCCCTGCTTGATTATCGTTCCAAATGACGGAGTACCAGTTGCAGTATATATTTTAGTCTGCTCACTGCCTATTCCTCGTGCAGTTGCGTTAACATCCACTAAGCTTATATCAAATCCAAGGCCATTTGTTACAATTAAATTAAGAACATAACCTGTAGATGTTTTCTGCAGAATATAGAACTTGCAATCAAAACCAGGAAGAAAAACACACTCTTCATTCGTATAGCTCCCAGGGTTCAAGACCCCAAGACTATAAAGTGTAGCTAGTATGATCAAAAGAACAAGGATGGCCCACCCATGCACCATTAAAAACTCCACTGCTGCCTGCCCTTTTCTCATACACTGACCTCATATATTTTCAGCCATTTCCATTAATAACGTTTTTGGGTCCTTGGCTTTAACGTATGCTGAAGCTAAAAGTACTCCGCTAGCTCCTAACTCCACTGCTTTTTTAACATCTTTCCCATTCGAAATCCCAGCACCGCATAAAACAGGAATATCCGCAACTTCCTTAACTCTTAAGACAGTGTTCCTCACTATCTCTGGCTTAGCACTTGAAACAGAAATCCCGGAGCCTATCAATTCTGGCGGCTCTACTGCGATATAATCCGGTCTTAACGAAGCCAATGCCCGTGATTCCTCAGTAGTGGCAGCACAGACTAATGAGTCTAGGTTCAATCTCCTGCATTTTTCCACTATTCTCCCTATCTCTTCAACCCTAAGCCTTTTTTCAGAGTGATTTATCAACGTGCCTTTACAACCAACTTCCTTAACTGCTTCCGCAGTTGTTGTCCCGGTGAATGCGCCCTGGTCATTCGGGTCAACATGCTGTGCAAAAACAGGTATCGATACGCTTTTTACAACATCTGCCAAATCCACAGTTTGCGGAACGACGATTATCCTGGCACCAGTGCCCTTACCCACTGCTTCAGCTATCCTGGATAACTCCAGGCCTCTTCTGCCAAGAGATTCACCATAAACTTTCAGATTAAGGACAATCAAATTTTTCATCCAACTCCTCCTAAAGAAATAAAATTAACTTTCACATCCTCCACCAGGCTAATCTCAGCTGCCCGCATTCTCATGGCAGGCCCAAGCTTAATTACTCTTGTATCTCCACTCATCATTTCTCCTTCCTGCTCATGAATATGGCCACAGATATGGACCATGGGTTGCTTACTATTAACAACAGCTTTAATCGCACTGCTTCCAACACTAACACCCTGCACTTGGTCCAGTACTCCATATGCAGGTGCATGTGTCATGAGGATAGTTTTTTTATCTATCCTCATTTCTCCCAATTCCTTAGCTATCTGCTCCTCCTCATATTCCACAGGGGTATTGAACGGCGTGGGATTACTGCCGCCATATCCAACAAGGTAATAATCACCAACCCGGACTCTTTTTTTATGTACGCTCACATTCCTCTTTTCCAGGATATCGATCACTTGCTCATTGTCCATGTTTCCGTGAATTGCATACACTTTGTCCATCGGTTCCAAAAGGTCTTCAACAAAAGAAACAGGTCCTATGTCAGTCAAATCGCCTGCCAAAAGAATAAGGTCATAGGTCTTTTTGCTAAGAATAGCACGCAGTCTATCGATTACCATCTCTTCTGCATGAATATCTGAGAGTGCAAGAATCTGCATGTTTCAACCTTCAGTCTCCTCTTATCTGTTTGACCCTAACTTCAAGGTCTCTCTTTAGGTTTTCAGCTATGAAATTCTTTGAGAATGCATCTGCTTTTGCTGCGATTGTTATTTTTGCGGCGATTGCACGAGCCATCTTGCCCCGTTGTTTCTTTGGCGCAGTGCTTATGTAGGCGTGCTGAAATATAATCCCGTGTTTAGGGGGCTTGCTGTGTGTCTTCAGGTGCTTAAACAATGCTTTTTCAGCTCCCAGCACCTGGACAGTACTGGCAGGCAGCTTTGCCAACGTTTCCAACGACCTTGCCTGGGCTATGAACTTGGCAGCCAACTGTGGCTGGATCAAATAACTCAGGTTGGGGCAAATCTCAGATGCCAGGTCATTCTGGTATTGCTCAAGCTTCTTCTTCAAATCAATCAACATGACGATTCGGTTTGCGATTTCCCTTACAGCCTGCAAATCCTTCTGCTCAAAATCTATGCCCATACTGGACTCCAGACCACTTATTATTTCATTAGCCTTATTCGAGCCTAGAAGCTTCTCAATCTCTTTCCTGTCCACATTCTCCTTATCCAAAGTTAAAATTATCTTACAATACTTCTCAGGGTCCTGAATGCTTATCTCTGGAGCATATATTGCATACCATTCCCTAAGCCTTTCTACAAGTAGGTTAATGACTTTAGTCAACTCATCTATTCCACTCACAGACTCAATCAATAGCCTGTCTCTCTTAAGGTATGCCTCTTTAACTCCCTTCTTTGCCAATTCCAACAAGTCTTTTTGCTCCAACCAACTCACCTGACAATCTTTTTATTACTTTGTCAACATTTATAACTCTAAAGGTGTTCTCTAATGCTCGAGGAAGTAATGGAAATTGCACTTAAAAGAGGCTTTCTCATACCTTCAAATGAGATCTATGGCCACATAGCAGGCTTTTATGATTATGGAACGGTAGGATGCGCTCTAAAAAGAAGGATAGAGAACCTATGGCGCGATATGTTCATTAAAAAAGAAGGTTTTTTCGAAATAGAGACAGTAACCATTCTTCCTGAGATAGTTCTGGAAGCAAGTGGGCATGTAAGCAACTTTGCAGACCCGCTTGTAAGCTGCTTAAACTGCAAGAAAAAATTCAGGGCTGACCACCTGATCGGAGACAAGACCAAGGAAAAAGCAGAAGGCCTGAAGCCAGAAGAATTGAATGCTCTTATTGAAAAATATAATCTTCGCTGCCCGGAATGCAAGGGTGAGTTAGAGCCTGTCAAATGGTTCAATCTGATGTTCAAGACCAACATCGGGGCAATTGAAGGGCACATCGCCTACTCCAGACCAGAAACAGCTCAAGGCATATTCGTAAACTTCCCACGTATTTTTAGGGCTCACGGTTCCAAACTTCCATTGGGCATAGCACAGATAGGCAAGTCCTACAGGAATGAGATATCTCCAAGGCAGGGTTTACTGAGACTAAGGGAATTCACCCAGATGGAGCTGGAATATTTCTTTAACCCAAAGGACCAAGCGCATCAGAACTTCAAGTCTGTTCAGGATTTCATGCTGAAGATTTACACAAAGGAAGAACAGCTTAAGAGAAGCGAAAAATCACTAGAAATAACTGCAAAAGATGCAGTTAAGGAGGGCATAATCCCAAACGAAATCCTTGCTTATTTCATGGTTCAGGAAACTCAATTCTATCAAAAACTAGGCATACCCTACGAAATGTTCAGGTTCAGGCACATGCTGCCGGAAGAAACTCCACACTATTCCAAGGGTAATTTTGACCTTGAAGTTAACACTTCCTATGGCTGGATAGAAAGCATTGGCAATGCCTACAGGACAGATTATGACTTGAAGAATCATAGCGAGAAGAGCAAGAAAGACCTGTCAGCATTAATTGAAGGTGAAGGAAAAATAATGCCCCACGTGGTAGAGCCAAGTTTTGGTGTAGACAGGCTATTCTGGTGCCTTCTAGAGGCTTGCTACAGGAAGAGTGGCGGGGCTGAAAAAAGAGACTGGGAATGGTTTGACTTCCTACCGAGAATAGCACCTTACACCATAGCTGTGTTTCCTCTAATGAAAAAAGATGGTTTGGACGAAAAAGCCAAAGAATTAACCAGGAACTTGAGGGAAAATGGTTTCAGCGTAATTTATGATGAAAGCGGCAGCATAGGTAAAAGATATGCAAGGGCAGATGAAATAGGTGTTCCATACTGCCTAACTCTGGACTATGACTCACTACAGAAAAATGA
>JACQQB010000032.1 GCA_016207225.1 Microcaldota archaeon
ACTATTGATAATGCATCGCACAAACTTAATTTCTCATATCTCTTTACTAACTCTAAACTTTCTCTAACCATCTCTTCCGAACAATAAACGATCTCTACTTCCTCTGCAGACATTATGTCCAAGCCTATCTCATATGCTTTATTCTTGTCTACTCTTTTCGAAATAAAAGTTACGACTTCATCCAATATGTGGTCTGTAATAACTATTCTTTCTGTTCCGGCTTTCTTTAGAAGTTCCAAACCTTTTCTATGAAACTCATCTTCAAGTCTATAAGAGGCTATAAAAATAGAACTATCTACAAAATTCATAAACTCGCCTAAACACTATACACAACTGAATCTAATTCCTTAACACTATTTGTACGTATTTTACTTTTATCTTTTCCTATTATACCTAATATGCTACCTTTCTTTTCAACTCCCAGAAGCTCTTTTTCATGGTGTTCTGCTACTCTTAATGCCAACTCCATCAACTTTCCCTCTGATATCCGTCTTTTCTTAATTAACTGATAACGAGCTTGCAATCTACGCAGTACTATGTTTAGCCTTCTTGGAAATTTTTTTGTTATATAGTCATATATGGCCACTATTACCACCATTACCACTTATACCACCAGTGCTATTTAAGCCTTTTGGCATCTATGTACTCATAAAAAATAATTTTTAAAAAAAGTTAAAAAAGCCACTTACGTGGCTCTTACAAAATTTACTCGGTTTTCTCTTCCTTAGAATCATCAGATGGTTCTTCAGGTGCGTCTGAGCCAGCAGAAACTTTCTCTGCAATTGCACATCTGCTCTTGACTTCCTTTATCTCCACTGTTATTTCTTCACCGACAGATACGCCAGGTACAAAAATTACAAATCCTTCTTTCTTTGCAATTCCGTCACCTTTTGAGGCTACAGCTTCAATTTTTACTTTCAGCTTTTCGCCTACGCTTACTGGCTTAGGACCTACGTCTCTTGGGCCACTGTCACCAAAAGTCTTTCCTCCTCTGCCACCGCTACCTCCTCTATTTCCGCCACCAAATCTTCCAAATTTCATTCTTTCACCTTTTCATACAGTAGAATTAGCTCTGTCCGTATATAACGCCAGGCCTCACACTGTTAATGGTAAAAGTTTAACTCTACAACTTTATAAACCTTCTTTTCGTCAAATGAGCCTCAAATCCTTGGTAAACCTGTCTATTATCTCTTCATCCCACGGCCCTAAAACAAGGCATGTTATGGTACCAGGGGGTATCTGGGTTAAGCCAGCATCCTTAATTATGGAGCAAGGGACTTCCTTCTTGGCTTTCTCATATACTTCCAATAGCTTAGCTTCGTCCTCTATTCTCAGGACTATCTTCTTCTCTCCACTGTATTCCCACTTAAGTACTGTGTCATTAGAGGTAGACCTGACTTTCTTGTAGCCTTCCAAAGAGGCATGAGCCACATGTGTCGCCATCTTGCCTTTTCCCAACTTCAAGTCATCCCTTACAACAATTACCTGCTTGATTCCCATAGTAGGTTTCTAAACATAAATGCTTTAATCCTTTTTCAAGGACTTGAAAAATATCAATGTTCTATTTCTCAAACTGTCTATAGAACCTAGAGCTGGGGGTTGCTAACTGGGCATAGATCTGATCCGCAACTCCGCTGTTAACCCCTCCGGTTTTCTTTATGTCTCGTGTTCCGTACCCATACCTACCATCACCTGAACTATAATAATTTGCTAATGATGCAACTTCACCTGTCCTTATTGCCCTGAACTTTGATTTTGGTTTTTTGTTTCGCTTAGGTATTGGATTATCTCCCGCATCTCTAAGATAGGATGCACATGCTGCAATGCTTCTTACTAAACCAGTTCTTGGATCGACTACCTTTATCCCTTCAGCTATATCGACACCAAGTGCCTTCTGCACTCTGGGTTGCTGAGTTTTGAATGAACTCATTTTAAATTGAAACGGACCTGCACAGCCAAACGGGTTATTTTGGGTGTATGTTCGCGGCATCCATCTTAGCCTCGGTTTGCGAACTTCTATTTCGAATCCGTTCCGTATCGGAGATATTGCATATAACATTCCTTCCGGTTCAAAATGGAATTTGGCGTTGCCCCCGTCCGGACTGCTTACAGCACCATTTTCTGCTATAAAGATAGTCAATATCATCAGTGGATCTACCTTTAGGTTATTTGCGGACCTTTCAACTAAATTCATGAACCTGGCTCCCATTACCTTAACCAATTTTTCGCGAACATTCATGTAGTTCGGGTTTGCCTTTGCAAAGACTTCAAGCTCCCCTGCATTGAGAGGTTTACCTAACACTTCTTCCATTTTATTTTCAGGTAAACCTGCATATTGTCTTGTCGGATATGTTGGATGTGTAGGATGCAACTTGGGAACATTCCTCATCTTATATGCTATCATCGGCAGTGCCAATAAAAACGACAATACGGTGGTAAATATCAGCATCACCGCCGTAGTAGCCAACGTTCTACTCAGCGGTGCTTTAATTGGTACTGTAATCGAATCTGTTTTCGGTGGCATTGCAGCCCGGGCTATCCACTCCCTTCTTCTTAAATCCCTCTTTAATATCAACTCCAAGCTATAAACTAATGCTGGCTTGTTTTCTCCATAATCCCCTGTACATATGTCTCTAACTAATTCAACTTGTGTTGCTGTGGCATACTTCATAAGAACTTCGAACCTTTCCATGATTAGCGAGTCTAACGTACAATCTCCTTGTTTAATCCCGTGTTCATGTATTGGTCTAGCATTAACTATCACGTCACTCCACATATCTAAAAACTGCGCCAGCCTATAGGTTCCTTCATTTCTTGTCAGCTGCTCAGTAAACTCTATAAGAGTTCCAATATCTCTAGTGCGGGCTATTTCCCTCACGGCTGCTATTAATTGTTCTAATGGTATCTCCACTTCCCTAATTGTCAAATTTGCTGATTCAGCAGCAGGCTCCATCCTTGTAATCGCTCTTGGTGGTTTTTGTTCCTCTAACCTAACTCCCAATCTAGCTAA